>JBAPWU010000181.1:0-1930 GCA_049283855.1 Kineosporiaceae bacterium | reverse complement strand
CTCGTGGTCGAACGGACCCGCGCCAATCGACTGGTCACGGTCAAGGTGATCGACCCCTCCCGGCCGTCCCTGTCGGTGAGCACGCCGTCGACGACGTGGCGGCGCGGCCTGGTCGGCGGCTGAAGAGGCCTTCGTTCGGCTTCTTCTGCGCAATGGCCTGGTCTGGGTATCTTGGCCCCACGCTGCGAACTGCGTGCAGCGTCAGGCGTCCGTGCACCTCACCCGGCGAGCGGGCGCCGTTCCCTGACGTGTCGGTGGCGGCGATCCCGTCGCCGGCCGACGAAGGAGCGCGATGACCTACCCTGTGCCGCCCGGCGACGACCCGTCCGAGTTCATCCAACTGCTCACCCCCGACGGGGGGCGGATCCAGCACCCCGTCTACCCCCTCGACGTGGACGCGCCGACCCTGCTCGGCTTCTACCGCGACCTGGTCCTTCTGCGCCGATTCGACAACGAGGCGACCGCGCTGCAGCGTCAGGGCGAACTGGGGCTGTGGGTGCCCGTGCTCGGACAGGAGGCGGCACAGGTCGGCTCGGCCCGGGCGCTGGCCCCCCAGGACGTGGCCTTCCCGAGCTACCGGGAGCACGGGGTCACCTGGTGCCGAGGCGTCGAGCCGGCCCAGGTGCTCTCGATGTTCCGTGGGGCCTCCCTCGGCGGCTGGGTTCCGGCGACGCACAAGGTGCAGCTCTACTCGATCGTGATCGGGACCCATACCCTGCACGCGGCGGGCTACGCGATGGGGGTGCAGCGCGACGGGAACGTCGGCACCGGCGACCCGGACCGGGACACCGCGGTGATCGCCTACTTCGGGGACGGCGCCACCTCCCAGGGGGACGTGAGCGAGGCGTTCGTCTTCGCCGGGGTGTTCAACGCGCCGGTGGTCTTCTTCTGCCAGAACAACCAGTGGGCGATCTCGGTGCCGAACATCAAGCAGACCCGGATTCCCTTGTACCGCAGGGCATCCGGGTTCGGCTTCCCCGGAGTGCGGGTGGACGGCAACGACGTGCTCGCGGTGTACGCGGTGACCAGGGTGGCGCTGGAGCGGGCCCGGCGCGGTGACGGGCCGACGTTGATCGAGGCCTACACCTACCGGATGGGCCCGCACACGACGTCCGACGACCCGACCCGCTATCGCACCGCGGGCGAGGTCGAGGCGTGGAAGGAGCGGGATCCGATCGCCCGGCTCGCGGCCTACATCCTGAGCAGCGGGGCGGGGGACGAGGCGTTCCTGGTCGAGGTGCAGAACGAGGCCGAGGAGCTCGGGGCCACGGTCCGCCAGGCCTGCCACGCGATCCCCGATCCCGCGCCGGAGACCATGTTCGATCACGTCTACTCCGAGCCGCACGCCCAGGTCGAGGCGGAGCGGGCCTGGTTCGAGACCTACCACCGCTCCTTCGCGCCGGACCTCACCGTAGGGGGCAAGTGATGGCTGCCACCGGTCCGCAGGAGCTCTCCACCATCGCGCGGGCGATCAACGCCGGGTTGCGCCGGGCGATGGAGAACGACCCCAAGGTGCTGGTGATGGAGGAGGACGTCGGCTCGCTCGGCGGCGTCTTCCGGGTCACCGACGGTCTGCAGAAGGACTTCGGCGAGGAACGGGTGATCGACACCCCGCTGGCCGAGTCCGGCATCATCGGCGCCGGGATCGGGCTGGCCCTGCGCGGCTACCGCCCGGTGTGCGAGATCCAATTCGACGGGTTCATCTACCCCGCCTTCGACCAGTTGGTGTCCCAGTTGGCCAAGCTGCACTACCGCTCCAGCGGCGCCCTGCACATGCCGGTCGTGGTGCGGGTGCCGTTCGGCGGCGGGATCGGGGCGGTGGAGCACCACAGCGAGAGCCCCGAGGCCTACTTCGCCCATACCGCCGGACTGCGCGTGGTGGCCTGCTCGACCCCGGACGACGCCTACTGGATGATCCAGCAGGCGATCG
>JBAPWU010000180.1:0-2354 GCA_049283855.1 Kineosporiaceae bacterium | reverse complement strand
GCCGGAGGGAGCGCGCCGATCTCGCGGTTGGCCAGTGCCAGCGGGCTGCGGTCACCGGCGACGGCCAGGCGCACCTGCTTGAGGGCCTCGAGATCGGGCGCTGCGGCGATGGCGGCGAGCGCGGCGTCGACCTCAGCGGCCAGCTCGGCCTCGCTCAGCACGGCCACTTCCACCGGGTCGAAGTTCTTGTTGGGAGCAGACATGTCCATCCAGGGTCGATGCGGTTCGGGTCGAGTCTCCCAGATCCGTCGCGAGGCTCGAGCACGGGTGGCCGGACGGCGCGGCCGTCGCGGCTCCGATCGCGCTCAGACGACCGAGCGGTCGGTGCTGCCCGGCCAGCTGACCAGGAGCCAGCCATCACCGTCGACGGCAAGCTCGGCCGGCACGCAGTTGGGCAGGAACCGTTGCCGGGCGAGGTCGTTCGGGGTGTTGTCGGCCAGCCGGGGCAGGACCAGCGACATCACTCCGCCGTGGCTGATCACCGCGACGGTCTCACCTCGGAACTCGTCGGCGATGCCGGCGATGGCCCCCTCGTAGCGTCGGACGACGTCCAGGCCGGTCTCGGCGCCGGGGCAGCCGACGGACAGATCGCCGTCGAGCCAGGCGTCGAAGACGGACTGCGGCCGGGGGTCGCGGTAGGGCACCCCGGCCAGGTCGCCGACCGAGAACTCCTGGAGCCCCTCGATGACGCGGACAGGCGAACCGAGTCGTTCGGCCATGATGCGTCCGGTCTCGACGGCCCGGTTCATGGTGCTGGTGAACACGGCCGCCACGCGTCGCGACCGGAGCCGTTCGGCGAGTTCGGTCGCCTGGGCCGCCCCCTTGTCGGTGAGCCGGCCGCCATCGTCGGTCAGGACCCCGGGCACGGGATAGGTCGCGTCGCCGTGGCGGGCGACAAGCAGGGTCACCGGGCACTGGAGATCGGACACGGAAGAAATCTACGTGCAGAACGGTCGCGGGTCGCCCTAGCGTCGTCGGCATGGACGAATGCCGCGCGTTCGAGCTGACCGCCCCCGACGCCCGGCTGCACGCTTCGTGGCTGGAGGCCGCGGCCGAGTTCGCAGGGACCGGTGAGTACCAGCACGGATCCGGCCTGACCCCGGACGGCGAGCCGCCCCGGTTCGGGCACACCGCCTGGCGCCCGGTCGAGCTGGCCGACCCGGAGCGCTTCGCCGGGTTCGTCGCGCACCTTCGCAGCCTCACCGACCCGGACGTCGTCCGCCCGCTCGGGATGGTGCCGGACACCAAGCTGTGGCTCACCGCGGACGGGACCTACCTCGGGGCGGTGTCGTTGCGGCACGAACTCAACGACTTCCTGCTCGCGGTCGGCGGTCACATCGGCTACAGCGTGCGGCCCTCGGCCCGGCGCCGAGGTCTGGCCACCGAGGCCCTGCGGCGCACCCTCGACGTCGCCCGGGGCCTGCGCCTGGCCCGGGTGCTGGTCACCTGCGAGGACGGCAACACGCCCTCGGCGCGCACCATCGAGCGCAACGACGGCACGCTGGAGGACGTCCGGGACGGCATGCGCCGCTACTGGATCACCCTCTGATCGGGTTTCGCCCGGAGTAGGTCAGCGGTGGGCGCGGGCGGTGGCGTAGAGGCACACCGTGGCCGCGGTGGCCAGGTTGAGGCTCTCGGCGCGGCCGTGCACCGGCACCCGCACCACGGCGTCTGCCGTCGCCCGGTCCTCCTCGGGCAGGCCCCAGGCCTCGTTGCCGAAGACCCATGCCACCGGGCCACCGAGGAGGCCGCGGGCGCCGTCGTCCTGCAGGTCGTCGAGGTCGAGCTCGCCGGCGCCGTCCGCCGCCAGGACGGCCAGCCCGGCCGCACGCAGGCCGTCGACGGCCTCGGACAGCGTGACCCCGGCGACGATCGGCAGGTGGAACAGGCTGCCCGCGGTGGAGCGCACGCACTTGGGGTTGTGCACGTCGACGCTGGAGCCGGTCAGGATCACCGCGTCGGCGCCGGCGGCGTCCGCGGCCCGGATCACGGTGCCGGCGTTGCCGGGGTCACGGACCCGGGCCAGGACGGCGACCAGGCGGGGCCGAGCGTCGAGCACCTGCTGCAGCGGCACGTCGAGGAGGCCGCAGACGGCGATCAGACCCTGTGGATGCACGGTGTCGCTCATCGCGGCGAGCACCGCGTCGTCGACCACCTGGGCGGGCATCCCCGCGGCCGTGGCCGCGGCGGCGATGTCCGGGTGGCGCCGAAGCGCGTCGCCGGTGCCGTAGAGGGCGTGCACGATCGCCGACCGGGCATGCGCGGTCACGGCCTCCCGCACCGCCTGCGGGCCCTCGACCACGAACTCCCCCTGGCGCAGACGTGCCGAGCGCCCGGCCAGGCGACGCACCGCC
>JBAPWU010000179.1:0-11370 GCA_049283855.1 Kineosporiaceae bacterium | reverse complement strand
CCCTGGCCTCCGCGTGGATGCTCGCCGTCCGCGAGGCCGGCTGCGCCGCCACCCCCGACCGCCGGGCCGCCCAGGGTGAGCTGCTGCTGGACCGCTGGGCCGAGCCGCACCGCCGCTATCACGACCTGCGGCACCTGACGGCGGTGCTCCACGGGCTCGACCGGCTCACCCACCCCGAGTCACCGCCCGCCACGGTGCGCCTGGCGGCCTGGTTCCACGACGCCGTCTACCGGGGGCGCCCGGGGATCGACGAGGAGGCGAGCGCGGTGCTCGCCGAGCAGGTCCTGGCCGGGCTGCTGGCCCCGGCGCGCGTTCCGCCGGAGGTGGCACGGCTGGTCCGGGTGACCGGCGACCACGTCGTCGCCGACGGGGACGTCGACGGCGGTCTGCTCGTCGATGCCGACCTGGCGATCCTGGCCGCGCCACCGGAGCGCTACCTGGAGTACGCCCGCGCCGTGCGGGCCGAGTACGCGCACCTGCCGGACTCCGCCTTCGTCGCCGGTCGGCTCGCCGCCCTCACCTCGTTGGCGGGACGCGGAACCCTGTTCGCGACGGCGCGCGGGGCCGAGCTCTGGGACCGCGCCGCACGGGCGAACCTGAACGCCGAGATCGACCGGCTATCGGGCGGCGGCTGAGATCGGCCGGGTGACGTCGAGCCGGGTCAGCCAGGCCCGCAGCCGAGCCTCGTAGACCTCGGGGTCGACGTTCCAGGTGCGCACGTGGTCGGCGCGCGGATCGTCGACCAGCTCGACCAGATCGGGGCGCGCCGCGGCCACGGCGAGTGCCGGTCCGTTCGGCACGTAGGTGTCGCCGTCCGGGGCGAAGACCAGCATCGGCAGCCGCAGCTCGGCGCTGCGGCGGACCCAGTCGAACCGGTCCAGGTCGAGGTCGACCCGGCGCTGCACGGTCCATGCGGCCAGCCGGCTCATCGGGGCGGGCAGGCCCCGGTCGTGGCCCTGGTGGACGAAGACGCTGCGCCAGTCCATCACCGGAGAGTCGAGGATCAGCCCGCGGACGGCGCCGCGCAGGTCGGACCGGTCGGCCACCTGCAGGGTCAACGCACCCCCCATCGACCATCCGGCCAGGACGACGTCGCGAGCGCCCGCCGCCAGCGCCCACCTCACCGCCGCCTCGACGTCGCGCCACTCCGTGTCGCCGAGGTGATCGGCGCCGTCCGGGCTGGAGGGGGCGACCACGTCGTTGCGGTAGCTGATCACCAGCACGGGGAGCCCGAGGGCGTGCCAGGTGGGCAGGTAGCGCAGCGACTCGGCGCGGTTGGAGCCGTGGCCGTGCACGAACACCACCCAGGTACGTCCCGCGTCACCTGCGGCGCCGGCGGCCGTCCCCGGCGCGGAGGCGGGCACCTGCCAGGCCGGGTACTCGCCGAGCTCCCCCGGGATGCGCACCTCGCGGAAGTCCAGTCCCCGCGCCGTCCTCGGGTCCCCGGTGAAGGCGAAGGGATCGAGCGTCGCCGGGGAGCCGGGGGCCAAGGTGCCGGTTCCCGGCGTGAAGATTCGCGTGGCCGAGGAACCGTCGGTGGCGACGACCGGGCCCACGGCGCCGTACCCGCCGTCCCACTCCAGCCCGTAGCGGCCGGGCAGGAGCGCGTAGTGGTCCTGCGGCAGGCGCACCTGCCCCGCGGCCGCCGGGGAGGCCGTGGTGTCCCGGACCGGTTCGCGGACGACCGCGATCGCGAGGCCGGAGAAGTACCAGGCCACCCCGGCCACCGCCGCCAGCGCCGCGACGATCAGCGTGGCCACGCCGCCGATCACCCAGCGCCGCAGCCGCCGCCGGGGCCTGCCCTGAGCAGCAGCCTGGTCCTGCTGCCGGGTCAGGTCGGACATGGCGGCAGACCCCGGTCAGTGCGGTCGCTGCAGGTGGCGGAGCAGCGATGCCAGTGGCTGGGGAACCAGCCCGGCCGCCTCGCCGGCGGGCACCCAACGCCCCTGAGCGGGAGGGTCGGGCACGGTGAGGCCGGGCGGCGCGGTCCACTGCAGGACCACCTCGTAGCCGATCGCCGGTCCATGCGGTGCCACCACCGAGCGGAGGAAGCCCACCTGGGTCAGCCCGGCGCCGCCCGCCGGCGCGCCGACCACCTGCCCGACCACCTGCTCGACCAGCCGCCAGCCGGCGGCGGGCGCCGCGACGCCATTCGTCGCCGTCCGGGGCAGCAGGTACCCCACGCCGTCGGGAAGGGCGAGCACGTCATGGTGGCGGCGCGCCACCACGTGGACGGCGCCCACCTCACCGGTCGGCGGGTGCGGCGACAGCAGCGTGTCCACCCGGATCCCGGCGTCGTCGAGCACCGAGGAGGCCAACACGCGCTCGCCCCGGCGCTTGGACCGGCGCAACCCCGAGGCCCGCAGCCGGCGCAACAGCTCCCGGCTGGTCACCGGGATCGCGCCGGCCGTCACCGCCGAGGCGTACCGCTCCTCGGGCAGGTCGTAGTGGTCACCCTCGAACCCGCGCTCGGGAATGCCCAACCGCCGCGCGAAGCCGTGCAACTCCTCCAGCGAGACGTCGCTGACCAGGTGGGACCACCTGCGCCCGTGCGCATTCCACAACGGGGGGTCGACCAGGATCGCCATCTCAGCCGCGCTCGGCGAGGTCGTCGAGCAGCGGGGCGGTACGGGCGGGCACGAGCTCGAGCACGGCCATCGCGGTGCTGGTGCGCACCACGGATCGGCAGTCGAGCAGCCGGCGGGTGATCCGGTGCAGGTCGGCGGGATCGCGCGCGGCCACCTTGGCCAGCAGGTCGCCGTCCCCGGTGGTGGCGTGCATCTCCAGGATCTCCGGCACCCGGGAGAGCTCCTCGGTGATCTCCTCGATGTCGCCCTGGGTGATGGTCATCGTGACGAAGGCGATCAAAGGTCGGCCCAGGGCCCGGGGCCGCACCCGGGTCGACACGGCCTCGAGGGCACCGGAGTCCTCCAGGGCACGCACCCGGGACTGCACGGTGTTGCGGGCCAGCCCGAGTCGGCGGGACAGGGCCACCGTGGTGGCCAACGGGTCGCCGTCCAGCGCGCGCAGGATCCGCGCGTCGGTCTGGTCCAGGTCACGCACCACAGCATCGTGCCACATGCCGAGCGCGATCCATGGACCACGATGCTCATAATGCACAGACCTATCGCCTGCTATTGAGCATTCGGCGCCGATGGCCGACCTTGGAGGTATGTTTCGACCTCCCTATCCCCCGCCGACCGCCGCCGTCTGGGGTGACGAGGGGTCGGTCGCCCGTGAGGTCCTGGACTGGGCGAGCAATCGGGTCGTGGTCCCCACCGACCCGAAGTCCACGGCTCGACCGTCCTCGGAACTGGCCCGGGACGCCGGCGCCACCGTGACCCCGCGCGGAATCGGCGGCCACGCGGCCCTGACGGTCTTCGCCGACATCCTGGCCCCGGCCACCCGGGCCCAGGACGATCCGATGAACCTCGCCTACATCCCCTCGGCCCCCACCCGGGCAGCCGTCGCCTTCGATGCCGCGACCGGTGCCGCCAACATCTTCGGCGGACTCTGGGAGACCGGGGCCGGCGCGATCTTCGCCGAGAACGAGGCCCTGGACTGGCTGATCTCCCTGCTGGACTGGCCGGCGTCCGCCGCCGGGGTGTTCGTGGCCGGAGGCACGATGGGCAACCTGTCGGCCCTGCACGCCGCCCGCGCGTCGGCCCGTCGCCGGCGCGGGGATCGTCCGCCGGGCGGCTGGAAGCTCGCCCACACCGGCAGCGCGCACTCCTCGATCGCGAGCGCGGCGCAGGTGCTGGACGTCGACGTCGTACTGGTGCCGGTGGACGACGAGGGCCGGCTCACCGGAGCGGCCCTGCGGTCGGCGCTGGAGCGGGCGGACGGGGTCTTCGCGGTCGTCGCCTCCGCCGGATCGACCAACGAGGGGATCGTCGACGACCTGGCCAGCGTCGCCGACGTGTGCGCCGAGTACGGGATCTGGCTGCACGTGGACGGCGCCTACGGCGGGGCCGGCCTCTGCGCGCCGTCCGCACGGGCCCGGTTCGCCGGGATCGAGCGGGCCGACAGCATGATCGTCGACCCGCACAAGTGGTTGTTCGCCCCCTACGACTGCTGCGCGCTGATCTACCGGGACGGCGCGCAGGGGCGGGCGGCGCACACCCAGACGGCCAGCTACCTGGACACGATCGACCGAGAGGCACCCAACCCCTCGGACCTGGCGATCCACCTCTCCCGGCGGGTGCGCGGGCTGCCCTTCTGGTTCAGCCTGGCCACCCACGGCACCGATCGGTATGTCGAGGCGGTGGAGCAGACCCTGACCACGGCGCGCGAGGTGGCCGAGGCGATCCGGCGATCCCCGCACCTACGCCTGGTCCGTGATCCCGATCTGACCGTTCTGCTGTTCGAGCGTCAGGGCTGGGACGCCGAGCGCTATCACGCCTGGTCGCGGCGCGAGGCGCTGGCCGGCCGGATCCTCTGCCTGCCGACCACGTATCGGGGCCGGAGCGTGTTGCGGCTGGCCTTCGTCAACCCCGCCACCCGATCCGCCGACGTGATGGCCGCCCTGAACGCGATGCCCGACTGAGCGCCGGGCGCGCCGTCAGCGAGGGGTGCCGAAGTTCTGGGTCCAGTAGGTGCCGTAGCTCCCGCCCTTGGCCACGCCCACCCCGATCTCGGTCAGGGCGCAGTTCAGGATGTTGGCCCGATGACCTGCGCTGTTCATCCATCCCTGCATCACCTGGGCGGGCGTGGGCTGGCCGGCCGCGATGTTCTCCGCGGCCATCCGGTACGAGTAGCCGGCCGCCGTCATCCGGTCGAACGGCGAACGGCCGTCGAGGCTGGTGTGGGAGAAGTAGTTGTGCGCGGCCATGTCGGCGCTGTGCAGGCTCGCCGACCGGGTCAGGGCCGCGTTGACCGTCAGCGCCGGGCATCCGTTGGCCTGACGCTGCTCATTGGTCAGCCTGACCACCTCGCCGGCCTCACCGCTCGCCGCCACCGGCGCGGTCGTGGTCGGCGTGGTCTTGGTCGTGGTCGTGGTCGGCGTGGTCTTGGTCGTGGTCGGCGTGGTCTTGGTCGTGGTCGGCGTGGTCGTGGTCGGCGTGGTCGTGGTCGGCGTGGTCTTGGTCGTGGTCGGCGTGGTCGTGGTCGTGGTCGTGAGCGGCCTGGGCGCCGTCGTGGGCCTGGGCGCCGTCGTCGTCCGCCGGACGACCGGTGCCGGCGACGCGCCGACCCGTCTCGGCACAGCAGTCTTCAGGACCACGCTCTTCCTCAGGGTCCTCACGCTCGGCGCCGGCACCGCAGTGGCCGGGTTCGCCGCCGGGCCGGACTCCTCGGGAGCCGCCACTTCCTCGGACGGGGTGGACAGGTCCACGACCGTTTCCGGGGTCGGCGACTCGGCGCCGATCGGCAGCGACGCCGCCTGCTCGACCGGCGTCGGGGCGGAGTCGGCGAACAGCCACCCACCGACCGCCGACGCGACCCCGCTCTGGGACGCCACCAGGCCCAGCAGAGCAGCAGCGATCGGGACGACGACGAGCGCCCTGCGGCGCGACCAAGGACTCACCCTCGGCACGCTAGAGCGGGCTGGGCTAAGCCGAACCGAAGCCACCCCTAAAGGCCACTACACGCGTCGGCCCAGCCGCCGGGCCAGCCAACGCAGCGCGGCGCGCAGGAACGGTGGCTTGGGCAGGGTGAGGATCAGGCGCGCCACCTCACCGGCGGTCGCACGCTCGTCGAGGAAGCGCAGCACCCGATCTGCCGGGTTGCGGGTGAACAGGGCGGCGAACACGGCGGGGATCTCCTCGGGGCGCGAGCTCCAGAGCTCGAGCAGCACGGCATCGAGGAATCGCCAGAACACCGGGCCCGCCGGGGGCGCCCAGGGGTGACCCTCCCGCTCGAGTGAGCCGACGATGAGTGCGCACTCGTCGACGATGCGAGTGAACGCGTACCCGGTCGACGGCTTGAGCCGCCCCGACGCCACCCCGATCCGGCGCACCCGGGCACCCTCGCGCCACCGGAACGGCTGCTCCGTCATCGGGCTCGTGCCCGACTCCCGATCGAGGAGTTCGACGTCGTCCAGGCCGAAGACCTGCGCCAGGTAGGCCCGGGTCACCTGCTCGGCGTCGACCGGCTGCAGCGTCACGAGTTCGACGAGCGCCTCACGCGCCGAGAACGGCAGCACGTAGAAGAACCCGGTGCCGCGCGGGGTCTGGGCCCGGAAGTCGAGCAGGGTCGCCACCGCGGGCTCGAACGCGTCTGTCGGGGCGCGGACGATCCAGCCGTGGAAGTGCTGTCGCAGCAGGTGATAGCGACGCCGGTCCACCACCAGCGCGTTCTGGTGGAACCGGCTGTCGAACACCCACCGGGCGCGGAACGTCGCGTCGCCGATCGAGAGGGTGACACCCTCGTCGTCCTGGACGAGGGCATCCACCCGTCCGTCCACGAGGCGGTTGCCGGGGCGGCCCAGGAGCCGGCTCTTGGCCTCGCGCTGCAGATCGGCGAAGAACAGGGTGCGGTAGGTGTGCTGGTGCAGCGGGACGTCGTGGGGGACCTCGTCCACGTGGATGCGCAGCGTCGACCAGCGGTGGCGGACCAGCGGCTCGAGCGGCACCGGGCCGGCCGCCCAGAACGAGAGGGTGCGCAGCTCGTCCTCGTCCCGGGCGCCGTCCACGAGAAGGATGGAGCTGTCGGCGAGCGCGCTCTCGCCGAGCAACCAGGCCAGGGTCAGCCCGGAGACACCGGCACCGACGATGGCGATGTCGACGTCGACGTCGACGTCGCGCCCGGTCATTCTCAGGCCACGCAGAAGATGTTGCCCTCGGGGTCGAGCATGCTCACGTGATAGCGGGCAGGACGCCCGTCGTACCTGGCCTCCACCGTGGCGCCTGCGACGAGGAGCTCGGCCACCCGCGCCTCGACCAGGGCGACCCGCTCGTCGGTGGCCTCGGCGCGCGGCGCGACGTACACGTCGACATGGAAGCGATGCCGCCCGGGCGGCAACTCCTCCACGAGTTGGAACCAGATCTTCGGGCCGCCTCCGGCAGGGTCGATCAGGCGGTCGCAGTAGTCGTCGGCGAGGCCGGCCAGCTCCTGTGCGGGCACACCTGCGGCGACGTACCAGTCGAGCCAGGTGGCGAAGCCCTCCGGTGGGGGCTGTGGGACATAGCCGAGCACCGGGCCCCAGAAGTGGGCCAGACGTTCGGGGTCGAGAGCGTCGATGGTCAGTTGCCAGGTCACCATTCCTGAACCGTAGCCACCATCGCCGTGCGAGGCGATGACCGACCGGCAGCTACCCGCTTTCGACGAGGGCGGCGAGATTGGCCAGGGCCATCCGGGTGCCCTCCTCGTTGGCCGCAGTGGGCACACCGTCCGGGATCCCTTCGTGCAGAACGAGAACGTCAGTGCCGCCGTCCGCATCGGTCAGGGTCGTCGTCATCGTCATGACCCCGGTCAGCGTCGGGTCCGCGGTCTCGAACTCCAGCACCTCGACCACCTGCTCGTCCGGGACCAGCGTGGCGAAATGGCCGTGGTAGGTGTCCGTGCGCGACGTCGACTTGCCCGCCTCCGTCGGAGCGTCGTAGGTGAGCGAGATCCGGAAGGCACCCCCTTCGCGGGCGTCGAACTCGTGAACCTGACTGCTCATGCCGTCGGGCACCCGCCACCGTGCGATCGAATCGGCGTCGACCAGCGCCCGGTAGACGACCGCGCGCGGCGCGTTCACGTGACGGGAGACGCGGGTCGCCTGTATCCGGTGAGCATACGCAGACGTCGCCTTGGGGTCATCGTCGTGATGTCGACCCCGCCACATGACCGGCCAGCCGCCTGATCTCCTCGACCTTCGTGGGCCCACGGTACGGACCTCCCGGCTGCGCAGCCCTCCACGTCGCGCAGGACGGGGTCGGTCGCCGTAGCATCCGACGATGTCCTACCCTCCCGAGCGCTACCTGGGCGACGCCGGCGAGGTGTCCGCCGTCCACCGGCCGGCCGCCGTGCCCGCGGAGGTGCGCACCCCCGCCAGCGCCGCCGCGTATCTCGCCTCCGGCGCCACGACCGGAGGTGACTTCGGCCTGTACCGGTGGGACATGTCTGGCCCGCCGACCGGGCCGGGCCCGCACTTCCACCGCACCCTGTCCGAGTCGTTCTTCATCCTCAGCGGCACGGTGCGCATCCACACCGGCGAACGGTGGGTCGACACCGGCCCGGGCGATTTCATCCACGTTCCGCCCGGGGGCATCCACGGGTTCCGCAACGAGTCGGGCGGCCCGGCGTCCATGCTCATCCTGTTCACCCCCGGCGCGCCACGGGAGGGCTACTTCGAGGGACTCGCCGAGATCGCCAACGGTGGCGCCCTGCTGAGCGAACAGGCAATGGCCGAGTTCTATCTGCGCCACGACAACCACTGGCTGTAGCTCGGCGCCGGCCACGCCAGCGGGTCAGCCAGATCGCCCGCGGGGTGTGGCGGGACCATCCACCGACACCGCTCCTTCGGCATCGGGCGCGGGCTCCGGACGGGGCAGGCAAGGACGGCACGCAACACCTCGCGCGACACGAGCCTCGTCCCTGTGGACAACGCCTGACACCGCGCACCTGTGGATAACTTCGGCAGCTCAGAACCCTTGCGTGCCACGGTGTTCACCAGCCGCTCTCCCCCGAGGAGCGGTGTCCGTCCGGGCCGCGCCGTGTCCCCCCACGGCGCGGCCCGGCTCACCGAAGGAGTCCCCATGAGGTACGAGGTCGACAGCGCCCAGGTTCTCCAGGCCGGCACCGCCGTGCAGGCCTCCGCCGAACAGATCCGCGAGGAGGTGGACCGGATGATGCGCCACCTGCTCGACCTGCAGAGCAGCTGGCGAGGCCAGGCGGCGACGTCCTTCCAGAGCGTCATCGGCGACTGGCAGGCCACCCAGGAACGCGTGCGCAGCAGCCTGGAGGAGATCCAGCGGGCGCTGGCGCTCGCCGGGCGTCAGTATGCCGAGGTGGAGTCCGCCACGGCCGCGATGTTCGCGCATTGACCGCCGACCCGCCCGTGGCACTGCCGGAACACCTCGTCGATCGGGGCGAGGCGTACCGTGGTCGCTCGTGTCTGCCGAGATCGACCACGCCGTAGATCCCACTCTCGATGCCGAACGCCGCTACCTCGACGCCGCCCGGGCCGAGCTGGCCCGGATGCGCGAACGCACCCTCAGCCTGTCCGCCCAGGGCGGCGACCGGGTCTCCGCCGAGTACCTCGCTGCAACCCTGCACCACCGCGCCGCCTCCCTGATCGACGACCCGAACGCAACCCTGTTCTTCGGCCGCACCGACCACGACAGCGGAGAGCGCTGGTACATCGGACGGCGCCATGTCGCCGACCCGGGCGGCGACCCGGTGGTGGTGGACTGGCGGGCCGACATCTCCCGGGCCTTCTATCGGGCCAGCCGATCGACCACGATGGGTGTCGTCCGCCGTCGCCGGTTCGGGGTCGAGGGCGGCCGGCTGACCGCCTACGAGGACGAGTTGCTCACGGAGCCGCAGCACGGAGAACGGCTTCCGGACGACGCGTCGGCTGCCCCGCGCAGCCAGATCCTGGCCCGGGAGATCGAGCGGCCGCGGGTCGGCCCGATGCGCGACATCGTGGCGACGATCCAGCCCGAGCAGGACGAGATCGTGCGCGCGGACGTCGCCATGTCGGTCTGCGTGCAGGGCGCACCAGGCACCGGCAAGACCGCCGTCGGTCTGCACCGCGCCGCCTGGCTGCTCTACGCCCATCGGGATCGGCTGGCCAGGACGGGAGTGCTGGTGATCGGTCCGAACGCGGCCTTTCTCGAGCACGTCGCCGCGGTGCTGCCCAGCCTCGGCGAGATCCAGGTGCGGCACACCACCGTCGACGCGCTGGTCCGCGCCGCCGGGCCCGGCACAGCCGGCACCGGCCGCCAGGTGCGGGTGCGCGCCACCGACCCGGTCGAGCGCGCCGTCCTCAAGGGCGACGCCCGGCTGGCTCAGGTGGTGCACAGCGCGGCCTGGGCCCACCTGCGCACTCCGACCGAGCCGCTGGTGCTTCCGCGCGGCGTCCGGCGCTGGCGGCTCCCGGCCCACACCACGGCGGGGATCGTCGAGGAGCTGCGCACCCGGGGCGCCCGCTACGGCGCCGCGCGGGACATGCTCGCCCAGCGCCTCGCGCACGCCCTGCTGGTGCTGATGGAGGAGGCCGGAGACTCCCCCGACGACCGGGTGCAGGACGCCGTGGCCCGCAGCCGCGAGGTGCGCCGCTACGTGGACGAGGCCTGGCCGGCGCTGCAGCCGGGCCAGGTGCTGTTCCGGCTGCTGTCCGACGCCGCGTTCCTGGCCGCCTGCGCCGACGGGATCCTGACCGAGGAGGAGCAGCACCTCCTGCTCTGGCCGCAGCCGCCACGGACCCCCGGCGCGGCGCGCTGGTCGTCGGCGGACGCGGTGCTGCTCGATGAGCTCACCGACGTGCTGCAGCGCACGCCGAGCCTGGGTCACATCGTCCTCGACGAGGCCCAGGACCTCTCCGCGATGCAGCTGCGGGCCGTCGGCCGGCGCTGCTCGACCGGCTCGATGACCGTGCTCGGCGACATCGCCCAGGGCACCACCCCCTGGGCCACACCGTCCTGGGAGTTCTCGCTGAGCCATCTCGGCCAGGAGGACGCCGTGATCGAGGTGCTGGACCGCGGCTTCCGCGTGCCGGCCGCCGTGATCGACTTCGCGGCCCGGTTGCTTCCCGCGATCGCCCCGGACCTGTCCGCCCCGACCTCGGTCCGGGACGACCCGGGAACACTGGAGATCACGCGCACCTCGACCGCGAGCGCCCTGTGGCCCGCGGTGCTGCACGCCGTGCACGCGGCCGAGCGCCACGAGGGTTCGGTCGGAGTGATCGTGCCGGACGCCTGGGCGATCCGGACCGCGAGAACCCTTGCCGGTGCGGGGATCGAACACCAGGTGCTGGGCGAGGGCGACACCCTGGCGGACGGGGCCGGAGAGGCGCTGCTCGACGCCGCGCTCGGCGAGGACGACGCACCGCTGCCGCGGGTGAGCGTGGTGCCGGCGACCACCGCGAAGGGCCTGGAGTACGACCACGTCGTCGTACTCGAGCCCACCGCCATCGCCGACGCCGAGCCCGACCGGCGCACCGGCCTGCGGCGGCTCTATGTGGTGCTGACCCGGGCCGTCTCCGGCCTGGCCGTGGTGCACCACGAGCCCCTACCGGTCGAGCTGGGGACTCCTCGCCCTTGATCGCCCCCAGATCGCAGAAACCACCCACGCGCTGGGGGCAATCTGCGATCTGGCGGCGATCAGCCGGCGGCGATCAGCCGGCGGCGGCGAGCACCGCCCGCCTGGTCAGCACCTGGGCGAGGTGCCGGCGGTAGTTCTCGTCGGCGTTGGCGTCGGCCATCGGTGCGGTGCCCTCCGCGG
>JBAPWU010000178.1:0-2961 GCA_049283855.1 Kineosporiaceae bacterium | reverse complement strand
GTGGCCCCGGCGCAGCGGGCGGTCGTGACGACGTCCCCGATGAGGCGGGCCGCGCCGCGCCCACTGATGGTGTTGCCTTTGCGCAGCCGCGCTCCGGTGAGTATGACAACCCCATTTGGCCCCACTGTGCTAGCTCGATTTGGCCCCACCCTGATGTCAGGGTTGTGCGTGCGCCGACGGTGGGTGTCGGTGCGGTTGGGGTTAGGTGGTGGCTCCCTTCTTGGCTGCTCGGGTGGTGCGTAGTCGGTAGGACGCGGTGCCGGTCTGGATGATGTGGGCGTTGAAGGTGAGCCGGTCCACGACGGCTGCTGCCAGGCGTGGGTCGGTGAAGGTGGAGCCCCACTCGGAGAACGGGGCGTTGGATGCGCAGGCGATCGATGCGCGTTCCTCGCGGGCGGTGATGATCTGGAAGAGCAGCTCGGCCCCTCGGGGGTCGAGGCTGACGTAGCCGACCTCGTCGAGGCACAGCAGGTCAACACGGGAGTAGCGGCCGACGACTCGTGAGAGCTGTTTGTCGTCGGCGGCTTCGACGAGCTCGTTGACCAGCGCTGCGGTGGTCACGTACCGCACTCGTCGGCCTTGTTCGGCGGCGGCGGTGCCCAGGGCGATGAGCAGGTGGGTCTTGCCGGTGCCGGAGTCTCCGAGCAGGACAAGCGGGTCTCCCGCGGTGATCCAGTCTCCGTTGGCCAGGCGGGCCAGGGTTGCCGGGGGCAGGTCGGGCAAGAGGGTGGGGTCGAAGTCGGCAAGGCGTTTGGCTCTGGGGAACTTGGCCTCGTTGACTCGACGGATACGGCGGCGGGAGTCGCGGTCGTCGCACTCGGCGGATAGGACCTCAGCCAGGAACGCTTTGTGGGACAGTCGTTCCCGGGCGGCGGCTTCAGCGATGGCGGCGGTCTCGTCTCGGACCGTCGGCAGGGCCAGCAACCGGCACGCGACGCGGATCGCGGCCTCAGCCGCCGGCTCGGACAAGGCGGTCACGGCCCGGGCCACGCTCGCCGGTGTCATGCGCTCACCTCGGTCAGGAGCTGGTCGTATCCGGCCAGCGTTGGTACGTGGCGTTCGGTGCTGGCGGCGCCGGGCGCGTGGGCCGGCACCGGGACCCTCGCCGCTGGTGGTGTCGCGGCGGCCATCGCGGTACGAGCCTCGACAGCGACGAGGTCGGCGTCGAACCGGCCAACGGACGCCGCGGCCGTCATCCCGGCGGTCACCGCCGACGCGGGCAGGGTCCGGTGCAGCAGCAGCACCCCGACCAGGGCCCGGGTGCCGGGCCCGTCGCCCAGGGCCTTGCGTGCCCCGTCCCAGAACCGTTGATGCTCGGGTGTGAACGTGCCTGCTGCCTTGGCGTCGACCAGCGCGGTGGCCCCGGCCAGGGCACCGGGCTTGCGGGCAAGGACCTCCAGGTAGTGATCCAGGACCAGGTCCTCGCTGCCCTTGTGCAGCGAGCGGACGTGGCGGGCGATGACGGTGGCCCCGTCGAGCACGAGGACCGAGGTGGCCCCGAGCCGGGCGGCAACCCGTCGTCCGGCGTACCGGGCCGGGACCGAGTAGTAGCACTGACGGACACAGATCCGGGACTTCGTGTCGACCCGGCACGACAGCCACGTCGTAGCATCGAAGTCGTTGTGGGGCAACGGGTTCAACAACAACACCTCCCGGCTGGCGGCGGCGCCGACGGTCTCGGTCCGGGCCCCGATCCGGCGGGCGTCGTCCCGGGCGTCCGCCGCGGCCATCGCCTCGTTCAACGCAGCCAACGAGCCCACATGCGGGACCGGGGTCATGTGCCTACGACGGAACCGACCGATCTCACCCTCGACACCGCCCTTCTCGTGGGCGCCCTCGATGCCCGGCATGCAGAAGAACGAGTCGTAGCCGTAGTGCGACCGCATCGCGATGAACTTCGGGTGCTCAAACCGCTCCCGGCCCAACGCGACCCGGATCACCGCCGGGGTCAGGTTGTCGTAGCGGACCATCCCGGTCGGCACCCCACCCAGCCGGGCGAAGGCCTGCACGTGCCCATCCAGGAACGACTCCTGCGCCTGGTTCCCGTACACGATGTGGACCGCCTTGCCCGAGTGGGACAGACGCAGCACGAACATCCACAGCTTCATCATCGTCCCGGCGATGACCGCATAGAACTCACCGAAGTCAACCTCGGCCTCCTCGGCAGGCGCGTGCGTCTGAGGCACGCTCACCTGCACCCGGACCAGCCCGACCTCAACCTTCAAGACAGCCACCAAGGCCCGCACGCTCGACTCGGCGACCACCGCCCCCTCCTCCTCGCACAACCGCTGCCAGACACGCCGAGCGGTGTGCCGCTGCTTACGCGGGGCGTCCAAGTCCGCGGTCAACCAGCCCCGCACGACTTCCACGTACGGCCCCAGCACCACAGCGACCCGCTCCGGGACCTTCCGCGACCGCGGGACCGCATCGGCCAACGCCGCGCGCACCGTACGACGATGAACCCCATGCCTTCTCGCCAGCTCCCGGACCGACAAACCCTCATCCCGGAACTCACGTCGGATACGTTCGAACTGCTCCACTCTCGATCTCTCCTTCACCCTCCACACCTTCCGTAGTCGCCATCGCAGACGACACGGACGGTAGAGGTTCGGCGGGTCGAGGGTGGGGCCAAATCAAGCCAGCACTACGCCTTCAACTGGGGCCACTTCAGGCTGGCACACTCACACAGGGTGATGTCCTCGAAGAAGGTGCGCAACGTGACCACGGCTACCAGGTGCCTGGCCTTGGAGATGTGCTGGTCGCGGGCGACTCGCCCGACCCAGCCGCGGTTGGCGTGCCAGGCCAGGAAGTCCTCCATGTGGGCCCGGGTCAGCGCCCGCAGGCTCGTCACCTGCGGGTCGTGGCCGGCTAGCCACTGCGCGAACAGCACGAAGCAGGCGGCGCGCTCAACGACGGTCTTGGGCCGGCGTGTCGTGGACAGCACGTCCAGGTAGCGCAGCA
>JBAPWU010000177.1:0-6820 GCA_049283855.1 Kineosporiaceae bacterium | reverse complement strand
CACAGCGGCAGGATGACGTCCGGGGCCCCCTTCGCGATCACCTCGCCGTCGGCCACGACGGACATCCGGCGCCGGTGCGGGTCGAAGGCGAACGCCACGTCGGTGTGGCCGTGCGCTCGCGGGCCGGCGGTGTCGAGGCCGAGTCTGCGGGCGAAGGCGTCGATGGCCGCCTCCATCGGGTCGCCGTGCGCGTGCCAGCGCCCGCCCGCCTCCGCCGGGTCCTGCTCGACGTAGCCGCGCGAGCAGCGGGCCCCCGCCCGGGCCAGGCGTTCCAGCCCTGCTCGCCCGTCGGTGTCGGCGTCCTCTGTCGCGCCCCTGGGGGGCCGGATCTCGACCTCGGCCCGCGGGTCGTAGCCGGGGGTGCTCACCCGGGCTGCGGCCGTCGGCGTCCAGGCCTCCACCACGGTCATCTCGTTGCGGGTCAGGGTCCCGGTCTTGTCGGTGCAGACGAATGTCGTCGACCCCAGGGTCTCCACCGCGTCGAGGGAGCGGACCAGGACGTTGCGGTGTGCCATCTGCTCGGCGCCCCAGGCCAGGGCGAGGGTGACGGTGGGCAGCAGCGCCTCGGGAACCAGGGCGACCGTGACACCGATCGCCAGCAGGAAGCCCTCGGTCGCCGGACGGCCGATGGCGAGGGTGAGGGCGAAGAACCCCACGCCGGTCGCC
This sequence comes from Kineosporiaceae bacterium, assembly GCA_049283855.1. GTDB lineage: Bacteria > Actinomycetota > Actinomycetes > Actinomycetales > Kineosporiaceae > JADJPO01. Next base: position 6,154 of record JBAPWU010000177.1, on the reverse strand, counting down.
ACGGCGATGCCGCCGATCCCGCGGACGACACGGTGCAGCTCGCGGGTCAGGGGGGTCGGATGCGGCTCGGTCTGGGTGGTGGCCCGGGCGATGCCGGCCAGGCGGGTGCCCGCCCCGGTCGCCGTGACCAGGGCCTCGGCGGTGCCCTCGACCACGAAGGTGCCGGCGAACGCGGCGTCCCCCACCGCCATGGAGGTCGGTTCGCTCTCACCGGTGAGCGTCGAGGTGTCGACCAGGAGTGCCCCGGCGAGCAGGATGCGGGCGTCTGCCGGCACCCGGTCGCCGGCCTCGAGGACGAGGACGTCGCCCGTGACCACCTCGGACGCGTCGATCTGGCGCGGCAACCGGTCCCGGCGCACCGTCACCCGGGTGGGCAGCAGGGACCTCAGTCGCTCGGCGGCGTGGTCGGCCCGACGCTCCTGACCGAACGCGAAGGCCGCGTTGACCAGCACGACCAGGCTGATGGCGACGGTCAGCTGGATCAGGCCGGCGACCCAGGCGAGTGCCGCGGCACCCCACAGCAGCAGGGCGAAGACATCCGTGAACTGGCGGGCCAGGCGCCGCCAGGCGGGGGTCCGGGCGGGCGGCGGGAGAGCGTTGGACCCGTCGGCGGCGAGGCGGGCACGGGCCTGATCCGCCGTCAGCCCGGCGCGCTCCTGCTCGGACGCGCCGGCGGACAGGGGATCACGCGTCATCGCGGAGGCCTCTCCCCTCGTGCTGGTCGGCTGTCGGACGCCCTGTCCCGGTCCACGGTGGACCAGGCCCTGTGGCCCGGTGCAGCGACGAACGTCCTCCCGCTGGGCCGCCGGCGATCCAGGCGGCCCACTGCGGCCGCAGCCTGGCTGGGGGCCATGGGTAGGCTGACCGGGTGACGCCTTTGGAAGCGCTGGACGCCGCGGCCGCCGCCTACGAGGCGCGACTGGTCGCCGTCCGCCCGGACCAGTGGGGTCTGGCGACCCCGTGCGAGAAGTGGACCGTCAAGGACCTCGCCGACCACGTGCTGGGCGGCAACCGGTTCAGCCTGCCGCTGCTGGCGGGCGGATCGGCGGCGCAGGCCCTGGGGATCGCCCGCGACGGCGACTTCACCGGTGATCCCGTGGAGAGCTACCGGCAGAGTGTCGCCGCACAGCGTGCGGCGTTCGCTGCCCCTGGTGCGCTGGAGGTGCGGGTGGCGCACCCGATCGGCACGGTGAGCGGGAAGCGCTTCGCGGGGATGCGCACGTTCGACCTGCTCGTGCACGCCTGGGACCTCGCCCGGGCCACCGGCGGCGACGAGGAACTGCCCGCCGACCTGGTGGCCGCCGTGCTCGCCCTGATGGAGCCGGTCGCGGACTCGATGCCCGGATCGGGTGCCTTCGGCCAGGGCCGGAGCGGCACCCTGACGGCCGACGCCACGGCGCAGGAGCGCCTCCTCGACCTCAGCGGCCGCCGCCCCTGACGGGTGGACGTCGTGCCGGCCGGCCGGTGGCCGGCGGCCGGATCCGGGGTGGGCGGGCCGTACCGGTGCCGCCCTTGGAACTGGCGAGCGCGGTGACGTCCACGTCGGCCGCCTCGGCGGCGAGATCCTCCAGCCGGCGCAGGACCTGCAGCAGCCGGGCGGTGGCGAAGGGGGAGGGCCGCTTCTTCTGGCCGAACGAGTAGTCCTCGAACCCTCGATAGCAGGACTGCGGGGTCACGGTGCCGTCGGCCGCGACGTTGTAGGCGATCAGGCAGGCGACGAGCTCGGCGAGGGCCCGCCGGTCGTCGGGGTCGGCGCCGGGGCCACGCCACAGCGCCGGGTACCGGCCGAGGGTGTCGAGCACGCCGTGGAGGTCGTACCAGGTGGTCGGCCATTTGACGATCTTGAAGCGGCAGCCGTGACCGAACATGTAGGGCTGCTCGTCGGCCCGCCGACGCCAGATCCGCAACGACACGCGAGCCACGTCGTCGAGCTCTGCCGGACGCCGTGCGGCCGGCAGGTGCGAGAAGGCCCGCAACGCCTCGAGGGTGACCTGCGGGCAGGCGTCGTGCACGCGGCCCGGGCCCCGGAACCTGCTCACCGGATCGCGTCGGCACGGCCAGGCCCGCCCCTGGTCGGTGGTGGACAGGTCCTCCGCCATGGTCTGCAGCGCGCGTACGACCCGCGGATCCTCGCCCCGGCCGAAACGCAGCAGGATCTCGGTGATCGCGTGGTGGTCGCACAGCAGGGACGCCCAGGCCGGCTCCGGTGTGACCCGGCTCGTCGCGAACGTGGCGAACCGGCCGTCGGGGAGCTGGTGGCGGAGCAGGTCGTCGAGCAGGCGCTCGATCCGCGGGTCGTCCCCTCCGACCACCCCCATGTCGGCGAGGAGGCCGAGCAGATTGGGCGCGAAGGCCGGGCTCTGGTGGCCGGAGAACGCGGCGCCGGCCTCCCAGTCCGGCAGGCGATCGATCAGGGCCTCGGTCGCCGGGTCGGCGAGCAGCAGCGCGCGCTCGGCGGCTGCCGCCCGTTCGTGCTCGGCGCCGTCGAGCAGGTGGACGTGCGCGATCCAGCGCGCGGCCGGTTCGCAGGAGGCGAGGATCCACGCGATCACGCCTGCGTCGTCCACACCCGGTGCGTCGTCCACTCGTTCAGTCTCGCCGCGTCGCGGCCGTGCGGACCGGGTACTCCGCCCCGGGCCGGCCGTGCGCGGACAGGAGATGCCACACCTCGTGCGATGGCGCTGTCGGCCGTTCCTATTGCTGCCCATATGAAATGGTTGCTGAAGCGATTCGTGCTCGGTCTGTCATTGACTCCTCACGGAGTATCACCATTGCTGGAGATGACGCTCGGTGCCCTTCGTGTATCACGTGGTGATGTGTATGTCCTCGAAGAGAAAACGCCACGATGAGCTCCCCCGTCTGGCACTCTGGCGGTCCTCGGGTGCTGGACCGTATGGAGCGCGACATGGCATATGTGAGCGATGCCAAGGTCAACGGCTCGATCGTCCCGACGCGTGACTACACGACGGGGTGGTGGAAGGAGCGGACACTCAAGGCGAGGACCACAGTGATCGTCACCAGAATCCACAAGGGATGCTTCGGGGGAGTGACCCACCTGACGGTTCGCAATCCGAAGACCGGCGAGTTCTTCAAAGAGGTTCCCTGGGAATACTTCCGGGCCGACTGAACCGGCTCAGGTCAATAGTGCGTCAGTTGTCAGGGAGCTGGAGCAGGGCGTTCTCGACCACCTCGGTCAGCGCTGGGTGGATGTAGAGCACGTCGTGGGCGAGCTGATCGACGGTGTTGTCCAGGCACATCGCCTGCAGGAGAGGCTGAATCAGGGTCGCGGCCTGGGGGCCGATGATGTGCGCGCCGAGCAGGCGACGGCTCTCGGGGTCGGCGATGACCTTGGCGAAGCTCGTGGTGTCCTCCATCGCCCAGCCGTAGGCCGTGGTGCTGTACTCCCGGACGGCGCTGAGGTAGGGCCGCCCCTCGGCCAGGAGCCGGTCCTCGGTCGACCCCACGCTCGCCACCTGCGGGTCGGCGAACACGGCCGAGGGGACGACCGGGAACCTCGATCTCCGGGGAGTCTGCGGGTGGAGGAGGTTGTGACGCACGAGCCGGGCCTCGGCGTTGGCGATGTGCTTGAGCTGGAAGTGGTTGGTCACATCACCGAGGGCCCAGACCCCCGGCACCTCGGTGGCGTAGGAGTCATCGGTGCGGACGTGGCCGTGCTCATCCAGGGTCAGGCCCCCGGCGGAGGGGTCGAGGCGATCGCTGTTGGGCACCCGGCCCGTGGCGAGCAGGAGCGTGTCGGCGTTCACGCTCTCCCGGCGGCCGTCCGCATCGACGAGGTGGGCGGTGAGTCCGTCGGGGTGGGGGTCGAGGCGTTCCACCCGCGTGTGCAGGCGCAGGTCGAACCGCCGCGCGTATTCGGCGGTGAACCGAGAACGGACGTCCCGGTCGTGGGTACGCAGCAGGCTGTCGCCCCGGTGCACGATCGTGACCCGGGTGCCGAGCCCGCCGAACACGTGGGACATCTCCGCGGCGATGAACCCACCTCCGACCACGAGCATCGCGCGGGGAAGGGTGTCCAGGCGCATGATCGAGTCCGACGTGTGATGCGGCACGGAGTCGAGCCCGGGGATGTCGGGGACGACCGGCCGCGCGCCGACCGCGACCACGACGCGTTCGCCGCGGATGGTGGTCCCGTCGACGTCGAGGACCCGGGGTGCGACGAACCGGGCCGAGCCCAGGTAGACGTCGATGCCCGAGCGTCGCCGGTAGGCGACCGCGTCGTCGTGGATGGGGTCGATCCGCCCGAACACCCGGTCCCGGATGGCCGGCCAGTCCACCTGCCCGAGCTCGGCGTGGACGCCGAACCGCGCGGCATGGCGCACGGTCTGGGCGACGTCGGCGGCATAGACGAACATCTTCGAGGGGATGCACCCGCGGTTCAGGCACGTGCCGCCGAAGCGATCGGTCTCCACCACGGCGATCCGCCAGCCGTCCGTCTCGGCCGACGGCAGCATGTTGCCGCTCCCGGCCCCGACGATGATCAGGTCGTAGTCGATCACGTGTCCTCCTGGTCTTTGCTGCGGCGGGCGTCCGTGGCCGGGGGTGCGCCCTGGCCATCGTCACCCCAGCCGGGCGAGTGCATCCTCACACCCGGGCCCATCCCGATCACCGCGATGTCGACCACGTCCATCGGTGCCCCGCCTCTCGTGAAGCCGCGTAGGTCCGCCTGGCAGGCGAGCCTGCCCATCGTGGCGCCGCCGCCGGCATCGGGCAATCGCTGGGAACCCGGGCCCGCGGTGCGCCCTGGGCCGGGTTCAGCGGGTCACGTCGCCGAGATGCGGCCCGAGCTCCGCTCGTGAGGAGATGCCGAGCTTGGTGTACACGTGACGCAGGTGGTACTCGACCGTCTTCGGGCTGAGGAACAGTGCGGCCGCGGTCTCGCGGGTGGTCCGTCCGGCGGCCAGCAGGAGCGCGATCTGCACCTCGCGCGGCGTCAGCCGATCGAGGTCGGTGACATCCGTGCGGGGCACGCTCTCACCGGTCGCCTCGAGCTCCGCCGCCGCAGCGTCCGCCCAGGGGTGCGCCCCGAGCCGCTCGAAGATCCTCATGGCCGCCCGGAGCTGCTCCCGGGCGTCGATCCGTCGCCGGGCCCGGCGCAGCCGAGCCCCGTACGCGAGGTGCGTTCGTGCCTGCTCGAAGACGTCGAGGGTCTGGGCATGCAGTGACAACGCTGCGGCGAAGTGCTCGTCGAGCTCCTCACGCTGACCCAGCAGCCCTCGAAGCCGCGCAGCCCGCGCCGCCGCCCACGGCAGGCCCTTGGCGTCGGCGGCCGCGCCGTACCGGGTGGCGACGCGGCGAGCTCCGTCCGGGTCGCCACCACGCAGAAGGCCTCGGCGAGCTCCGGCGCCGGCGACAGATCCGGGTCGCGAAGGTCGATCTCCGCCAGGAAACGATCGACCTGGGTCAGCCGGGCGCAGGCCGAGGTCATGTCGCCGAGAACCAGGCCCAGCTCCCCGAGCGCGGACTCGGCCCAGACCCGAGCGACGTTGACCGGTCGCGTCGCGCACAGCTCCAGGGTCTCGGCGGCGTGCGCGCGGCACTGCTCCACCCGGCCGCGACGTGCCTCGAGCCAGGACAGCCCGGCCAGGCAGATGGCCAGCTCGGTGGCGTGACCCAGCTCCCGGGCGAGCGCGATCGCCTCGTCGTAGTCGGCCTCGGCGGCGGCCCAGTGGTCGGTGGTCGCGCCGTCACGGGCGATCATGAACAGGAGCATGGGCAGGCTGCTGACCGCCGACCGCGCCCGACCCTCGTCGAGCGCCGACCGGACGAGACCGCGGCCCGCTCCCGACTCGCGCAGGTACAGCGGCCCGAGCATGAGCCAGGACGGGCGCACCGAGGCCCTCTCCTGGGGCCCGGTCAGGTCCAGCAGGCGGACCCCTTTCCTGATCAGGTCCACTCCGGACCGGCCCGCCAGCACCCGCGCCATGCCCACGGCCATCGTGCCCACGGCTGCGGCGGCGGGCTCGAGATCCAGCGTCAGGAGGTGCTCCGTCCGCTCCGCGGCGACGAGCGCGGCGGCCGCCGACCCCTGGAAGTAGCCGGCGCTCATGGCCTCGGCGAGCAGCAGCACCGCCTGTGAGGGATCGGTCGCCGCCACGTCGTGCGCGGCGGCGACGAAGAGCCGATGCGCCTCGGC
>JBAPWU010000176.1:0-5945 GCA_049283855.1 Kineosporiaceae bacterium | reverse complement strand
CGGTGTACCTCGCCGCCGCCGGCCTGCCGCAGACCGAGGAGGGCGCCTACCACCAGGCGATCGCCGACGCCGTCCGGGAGTATCGCCGTCCGCTCGGGATGGGCCGGTTGTCGCTGGCCGCCACCGTGCGCGACGTGCGGCCCTGGACCCCGGAGACCCCGGTGCTGTACCCGGTGACGGTGCGCCTGCACGACCCGGACGGCGCTGTGGCCGAAACCGCCTCGTACCGCGTCGGGTTCCGCCGGGTCGAGGTCGTCGGCAACGACCTGCTGGTGAACGGGGTGCGTCCCTTCGTGCGCGGGGTCAACCGGCACGACGCCGACCCGTGGGCGGGGCGCACGCTCACCCCCGAGCAGTTCCACGAGGACCTGGCCACGATGAAGCGGTTCGGGTTCAACGCCGTCCGCACCTCGCACTACCCGAACGACCCGGCCCTGCTCGACGCCGCCGACGCGCTCGGCCTGATGGTGATCGACGAGGCCGACCTGGAGTGCCACGCCTACGCCCATCACCTGGCCGCCGATCCGCGCTATCTCTGCGCGTTCGTCGACCGCGTCTCCCGGATGGTGCGCCGCGACGTCAACCACGCCTGCGTGATCGCCTGGTCGCTGGGCAACGAGAGTGGCTACGGGCCCAACCACGATGCCGCGGCCGGATGGGTGCGGTCGTTCGACCCGAGCCGACCGCTGCACTACGAGGGCGCGATCATGTTCGACTGGTGCGGGGAGCAGTCCGCCAGCGATCTGGTCTGCCCGATGTACCCGCCGATCGAGGCGATCGTCGCCCACGCCCACTCCGGGCGGCAGTGGCTCCCGCTGATCATGTGCGAGTACTCGCACGCCATGGGCAACAGCAACGGCACCCTGGCCGACTACTGGGCCGCGATCGAGGAGACCCCCGGCCTGCAGGGCGGCTTCATCTGGGAGTTCTGGGACCACGGCATCGCCCAGTGGCTCGACACCGGCCTGCCGGCCGGGCCGGCCGGGAAGTTGCCGACGGCGGGCGGGGTGGCGCCGTCCGGGATGCGCTGGGCCTACGGCGGCGACTTCGGCGACACCCCGCACGACGGGAACTTCGTCGCCGACGGCATGGTCTTCCCCGACCGCAGCCCCAAGCCGGCCATGGCCGAGCACCGTCAGCTGGCGGCGCCGATCCGCATGTCCTTGTGGCGCAACGAGATCGACGCCGGCGAGGTCGAGGTCGAACTGTGCAACCACCAGCACTGGCGCGACCTGTCCTGGCTGACCGGCACCTGGCGGGTGTCCTGCTCCGCCGGTGACCGGCACACCCGCACCGCGCCCGCCACCCTGCCTCCGCTCGCCCGGGGTCAGGTCAGGTCGGTCAGGGTGCCGGCCGGCCTGCTGCGCGATCTGCCTGCGCAGGGCGAGGTGTGGCTCACCCTCGAGGTCTCCACGCGCGAGGACTCGGCCTGGGCGCCGGCCGGTGCCGAGGTCTGCTTCGCCCAGGTGCGGTTGCGGGGCGAGTCCGGCACGCTCGCCGATCGAGCCGGGCAGGCCGGCGACGAGCCGTCGCCCGAGCTGGACGGGGAGGGGTTGCTGATCCACCCACTGCTCTCGGCCGGCCCGCGGCTGTCGCTGTGGCGGGCGCCGACCGACAACGACCGGATCGGCGGTCTGGCGAAGCGCTGGCAAGAGCTCGGTCTGCACGACCTGACCCGCAGGCTGGTCGACGTCGAACGTGACGGGGCGACGGCCGGGGTCCGCAGCGAGTACCGCGGGCGCGCCGGCGTCCGGCTCGACCATGTGCAGACCCTGACCACCTGCCGCCGGGCGGACGGAGAGCCCGCGGTGCTGGTCACCGAGGAGCTCGAGCTCCCCGAGGGGCTCGGCGACCTCCCCCGGGTCGGGTCGGTGATGGAGACGATCGCGGGGCTGGACCGGTCCACCTGGTTCGGGGGCGGGCCGGGAGAGTCCTATCCCGACCGGGCGGCGGCGGCACAGATCGGTTGGCACGCGCTGGACTCCGATGCCTGGTCCACGCCCTACCTGCGCCCGCAGGAGAGCGGCGGCCGGGCCGGCGTCCGCCAGTTGACGCTCACCGGCGAGCGGGCCGCCCTCACCGTCCGCCTCGACGAGCCCCGGCAGGTCGGCGTCAGTCGTTACCGCGCCGTCGACCTCGATGCCGCGACGCACCCCGGCGAGCTCACCGCCCGGCCGGGATGCGTCGTCCACCTCGACGCCGCGCACCGCGGGGTGGGGACGGCGTCCTGCGGCCCGGACACGCTGGAGCAGTATCTGATCCGTCCGGGCCGCTACCGCTGGAGCTACCTGCTGGGGTGACGCAACTCCTCGTCCGTCGCGGCGGTCGCCTCCCCGGCGGCCCCCTCGCCCAGGGCGGCCGCGGCGGCGGCCTCCTGGTGCCGGGCGTCGATGCCGGACTGGCTGCGCAGCTTCTCCTCCGGCAGGAACCAGACGACGACGAACGCCACGGCCAGCACGGCGGCACCGAGCAGGAACACCGTGCTGATCGCGTCGGAGAAGCCGACCAGGAACGGCCGGGCCAGCCGGGGGTCGAGGTGGTTGATGAAGGAGGAGTCGTTCAGCGCGCCACCGGCAGCGGACAGTCCGGCCTGCGGGTTGGCCATCGCATCGAGCACCGGCCGGTTTGCCGGGTCGGCCAGCACGGCCGGGTCCTTCAGGGCCGCCTGGAACGCCGGCGTCGGGGCGATCGTCCGGAAGGCCGAGGTGATCGTTCCGGGCACGCGCGTGAAGAGCACCGAGAGGAACACCGCTGTGCCCAGGGTGCCACCCATCTGGCGGAAGAACGTGGCGGACGACGTGGCCACCCCCATGTCTTTGGGGGGCACCGCGTTCTGGATCGCCAGCACCAGCGTCTGCATGTTGAAGCCGAGGCCGAGGCCGAACAGGAAGGCGAACACGTCCACCCACACCATCGAGGTGTCGACGGTGATCCGGGACAGCAGCAGCATGCCGACGATCAGCAGCACCATGCCCATGATCGGGAAGATCCGGTAGCGGCCGGTGCGGGCGATGGCCTGGCCCGATCCCACCGACCCGGCCATGATGCCGAACACCATCGGCACCAGGAGCAGGCCCGCCTCGGTGGGGGAGTAGCCCTTGACGATCTGCATGTAGAGCGGCAGGGCGGCCAGCCCGCCGAACATCCCCATGCCGACGATGAAGTTCAGCAGTGAGCCGACCCCGAACGTGCGGCCGCGGAACAGGCGCAGGGGCAGCAGCGCATCCTCGCCGATCCGGTGCTCGGCCCACAGGAACCCGGCGATGCCGGCCACGCCCACGAGATAGGCGCTCAGCGCCCGACCGCTGGCCCAGCCCCACTCGCGGCCCTGCTCAGCCACGATCAGCAGCGGCACCAGGGCGACGACCAGCATCAGTGCACCGGGGTAGTCGATCTGGTGGTCGCGCCGGGTGTGAGGCAGGTGCAGCGTGCGCATGACGAGGATCAGGGAGATGATGCCGATCGGCACGTTGACCAGGAACACCCAGCGCCAGCCGGCGATCCCGAGAATCGTGCTCTGCCCGGCCAGGAAGCCCCCGACCACCGGGCCGAACACGCTCGACGTGCCGAACACGGCCAGGAAGTACCCCTGGTACCGCGCGCGTTCACGGGGTGGCACCAGGTCGCCGAGGATGGTCAGCGCGAGCGAGAACAGCCCGCCCGCCCCGATCCCCTGGAAGGCCCGGTAGGCGGCGAGCTGGTACATGCTCTGGGACAGGCCGCTCAGGGCCGAGCCCACGACGAAGACGGAGATCGCCGCGAGGAAGAACGGCCGCCGGCCGTAGAGGTCACTGAGCTTGCCGTACAGCGGCGTGGTGATGGTCGCGGTGATCAGGTAGGCCGTGGTCGCCCAGGCCTGCAGGCTCAACCCGTTGAGGTCGTCGGCGATGGTCCGGATCGAGGTGGCGACGATGGTCTGGTCGAGGGCCGCGAGGAACATGCCGGACATCAGCCCGGCCAGGATCACGACGATCTGGCGATGGGTGAACGCCGGCTGTTGGGGCACCGCGGGGGTTGCGGCAGTCATCACTGCTCCTGCTCGTTGGGGGGATGGTGCGCGGGATGGGTCTGTCGGTGATGGGCGGGGCGGAGGTGCTCCAGGGAGTCGTTCAGTCGGCGGACCAGGGTCAGCAGGGTGCCCAGGTCGGCGTCCGTCCAGCCGCTGAGCATCTCGCGGACGACCTCCTGGCGGTGGGCGGCCAGCTGGCCTGCCAGCTGCTCGCCGGCCGTGGAGGCGACGAGCTGGACGGCGCGTCCGTCGTTCGGGTCGGGTCGGCGTTCGAGGAGGCCGGCCCGAGCGAGCTGAGTGACGTAGCGACTGGCGGTGGACGGGTCGAGCAGGGCAGCCTCGGCGAGCTCGCCCTGGCGGCGCGGACCGCAGCGGACCAGCATGATCAGCAGCCCCAGGGCGGCGACGTCGAGGCCGGGCGGGGCCTTGGTCGCCATCCGGGAGCGCACCACGTGCAGCAGCCGGGCGTGCCGGGCCAGCTCGACCCCGAGCTCATCCTGGAGGTGGTCGACGGCCCGAAGCATTGGATAGTTGTAGCACACAACTATCCAAGGTCCATCATGCTCCGCAGGGCCGCCGATCCCGGGCCGCGGGGGAGGCGTTTCGACGGCCCCGCGGAGCATGACCGGAGGGGAACGGTGGCCTAGGCTCGGCGCTCATGCGGGTTCACGTCGTTCAGGTGGCCTACGGCGACGAGGAGTCGATGCCCGACCGGGTGGCCCGGGTGGCTGCGCTGGTGGCTCGACAGCACGGCGCCGACCTCGTCGTCCTGCCCGAGCTGTGGGCACCCGGCGGGTTCGCCTACCGCACCTGGGCCGAGCGGGCCGAACTGCTCGACGGCCCGACGGTGACCGCGATCGGGCACTCCGCCCGGGCGATCGGGGCCGTCGTCCACGCCGGCTCGATCGTCGAGCGGGCCGCCGACGGGGCCGACCGCGGTGAGAGCGGCCGCGGGCTCTGGAACACCTCGGTACTGCTCGGTCCGGACGGCGCGGTCCTGGCCACCTACCGCAAGATCCATCGGTTCGGGTTCGGCCAGGGGGAGCCGGTGCTGATGGAGGCGGGGACCGAGGTGGTCACCGTGGACCTGCCGCTCGCTCCCGGCGGCGTGCCGGTCCCCGTCGGCCTGGCCACCTGCTACGACCTGCGCTTCCCCGAGCAGTTCCGGCGGTTGCTGGACGCCGGAGCGCGCGCCGTGCTGATGCCGGCCGCCTGGCCGGCCCCCCGGGTGGAGGCCTGGACCCTGCTCGGGCGCGCCCGAGCGATCGAGAACCAGCTGGTGCTGGTGCAGTGCAACACCGGTGGGACGCACGGCGGCCTCGCGATGGGCGGGCACAGCCAGGTGGTCGACGCCACCGGGAGGGTGCTGGCCGAGGCCGGCACCGGCGAGGAGGTCCTGGTCGTCGACGTGGACCTGGCCGCGGTCGATGCCTGGCGTGCCGAGTTCCCGGTGCTGGCCGACCGCCGCCTCTGACCGTGATGCGCGCGTCGTGGCCCAGACCGGGCGACCGGGCGACGGCCACGCCGACGCCGGTCCCCGGGTCGGTGGTGGTCACTGTGGTCGCGGTGGTCGCGATCGGGGTGGTCCTGGCTGCCGGGAAGAGCGTCGGGTCGGCCGATGCCCCCCCGATCGGTGACCCGGGCACCGTGGTGCGATGGGGGATCCCGGTGGTGCAGGTCACGGTCGATCTGGCGATGGCGCTCACCCTGGGTGCGCTCGTGCTCGCCCCGCTGGCGGGAGCGTCCCGCTCGGCGCCCGTGCACCGTCCGGCCCTGATCCTCGCGGCGCGGGCGGCGGCGGTCTGGGCGGCGACGAACGCGGTGCTGACCTGGCTGGTGATCGCCCGGGCTGCCGGCGTCGGGCCGACCGATCCCGCGCTCGCGCGGGTGGCGCGGGTCGTCCTCACCGGGACCGGGCGCGGGATCGGCGCCGTCG
>JBAPWU010000175.1:0-4120 GCA_049283855.1 Kineosporiaceae bacterium | reverse complement strand
GGGCAACTCATGGGCGTGCCGCTCGGCTCGCTGGCGAGCGTCCCAAGGCGCAAGCGCCAAAACGACGGAACCGGTCTCCACCTGGACCGGAAGGCGGATTAGCACACCGCTGGCGCGTGGCCTTCCTGCGCCGGCCATGTGTCCGCTATTGCCGCGAAGCGGCCCTTACGCTCATGCCGCTTCCCGCATGCCGACCGCCACAGGTCGCCGGTAGCACTCAGTGAGCTTGCCCGCCCGATCCCGGTGCGGGACTGGCCTGGCCGAGGCCTTCCCTGACGTGGCTGCCGACATCGCAGCACGGCGAGTGCGGTCGACCTGCCTCGAGGTCGACGGTGGTTCGTGATCGGCATGGCCGGACGCGATAATCGGTGGGGCACCTGTCGGCGTGCGACGCGTGGGTGAGGATCGGCGAGAACTCGTTCGTGGTCTCGTACCGATACCTGGTGACGGCCTGCTGGCAACGGCTCGGGCCAGGAACCGGATGGAGCGATGTGGCACAGACCAGGGACAGGCCAGGCGTTGTGGATGCCGTCGCTGCGGGGTGGCCCGTTCGCGGCGATCGCTGTCCAACGGGGCCGGATCCGAGTGATCGCGACTCCTCGGCGGATGTCGATGACGCCACGCTGGTTGCCGCATCCATCGGTGACGTCGAGCGGTTCGCCGAGGTGTACGACCGGCACGCGTCCGCCATGTATGGGTTCGCCGTCCGACGACTCGGGCCGGAGGGTGCCGAGGACGTCGTGGCGGACGCGATCCTGGCTGCCTTCAAGGCACGGCGGTCGTACAAGTCTTCCTACCCCAGTGCTCTGCCCTGGTTGTTGGGGATCCTCACCCGAGAGATCTCCTCACGTCGCCGCTCGGAGCGGGCCCGCTATCGAGCGTTGAGCCGGGTCATGCCTGACCTGCCGGTGGAGGCGGTGGCAGATCGGGTTGTGGCCTCGGTCACCGCCGAGGCGTTGGGGGGTTGCCTTGCCGCCGGTCTGGCCCGGTTGGCCGGTCGGGACCGGGACGTGCTGCTACTCATCGCTTGGGCCGATCTCTCGTACGCGGAAGTAGCCGAGGCTCTGGGCATCCCGATCGGCACCGTGCGATCCCGTCTCAGCCGCGCCCGCAGGATTCTGCGAGCGGCTCTGCCCGACCCCTCGTCTGACTCGGCCGAAGGAAGCGCGTGATGAATGACCTCGACCTGCTCCACGAGTACGGTCAGCGACTCGGCTCGATCACCCCGGAATCGCGCGAGCGCATCCGAGCCAGGGTCCTCGAACAGATCAGGTCCGAAGAGACCGCCGGGCGGCGATCACGAGTCCGTCCCGGCCTTCCCAAGCTGCTCTGGGTCATGCCGATCGGTGGTGCCGTCGTGGCCGCGGGCTTGGTAGTCAGCGGTGTCGTCCCGCCGCGTAGCGACCGGCCGATGACGCCATCGACGTCCATGGGCCAGGGAGCGCAGGAAGGTGGGCCGGTGGTGGCCCTGGACGCGCGGCAGATCCTGCTCGCGGCGGCTGAGACCGCGCGCTCGGAGGCGAAGTCGGAGAAGGCACCGGACCCGAACGCCTTCGTCTACATCCGGTTGGCGCGGGTCGGGAAGATCGATGAGCCGTCCAGAAATACTGTGGATAGCTTCGAGACGAGCTACGAGGCGTGGCGATCGGTGAATGGTCGCCGGGATGGCGCATTTTCGATGGGGTCAACTTCAGCGGGAGGGTTTCTGCAGTTGATGAAAGGTTGCCCGGCTCCCGCCGGCCCCAAGCCGCACGGGGACAGCAAGGACCACTCGACGACGTGTGACACCTTCCCTGGGTATGTCTCCGACGTTCCTTCCGATCCGAAGGGTGCGCTCGCGTACCTGCACAAAGACGAAAGACTCGGGCGCGAGGTCGGTGACGACATGGCCTTTCAGAACGCGGAGATGTTACTCATGAACTATCTCCTGCCTGCCGAGTCGCGTGCGGCCATTTTCGAGGCACTGGCCATGATCCCCGGAGTGTCGAGGCCATCGGGTGTGGTCACGATTGCTGGGCACAAGGGCGTGGTCGTCGGCATGACCCTGTCGAGGATATCTGACCCCAGCAATGAGCCGGACGCCCGCAAGGAGCTCATCTTCGACTCCACGACCCACAGGCTTCTCGGCGCTCGGGTTGTCCTGCTCGAAGCAGGCCATGGATTGAATGCCGGCAGCGTCTTGTACACCGACATCGTCCGTGACCAGACCGTCGTGGCTGCCGTGCGACTACGACCCGACGGCACCACGCGGACCGGCCCGTTCAAGGAGATCGTCTGCATCAAGGGTCACTGCGAAACCAAGATCATTACTGGGCCAAAATGAACTGCCCTCACGTGACGACGTCCAGAACTGGGACGCCCGCTATTGCCGCGGAGCGGCCTTTACGCTCATGCCGCGGAGCGGCCTTTACGCTCATGCCGCTGGGCGTGCGACCGCACGCTATTGCCTGATACGCGCGCGACACTCGCGACCATCGATGATACCTGTCCTGGGGACGGTAGTTGCCCGCATCATGAACCATCCGGCTTCATGAACCTGCCAAGTTGCCATTCGTAAACCTCGGGTGAGTTCCCGATCGGCACTCCGATATCCTGCCTGGCTGCTTCATGGAACTCTCTTCGCGCGCGGCTCGTGGCACTTACGGCCTCGCTCCAGGTCAACTCGTCGTGGTGACCCGAGGCGATTCGCTCAAGATGAAATGCGCACTGATGCCACTCTCGCGCAGCAGTGACAACCGCGTTGCTTCCGAATAGAAGCACCGCTTCCCAGGCTATGGTTCTTTGTTCCTCCGCAGATGCAAGGGTGACTCTCCCCTCTTCGGGTGACACCCTGTAGGTGCCGGGATGAACGGCATTGTAGGAAGCCAATCTGACCGCAATGGAGATCACCCGCTTGATGGAGTGGGCGTATTCTGTATAGGCATTCACCCTCTTCTCGTCCCAACGCACGGACTGCCCTCGACGCCAGCGGCCACGTTCAGCAGCTGCCGTCGTGGCGTATGTCGTCAATGCCTCAAGCGCTACGCCTATTAATGCGGGAAGCTGCTGTAGTAGAGCCTGCACGGAAACGGCTCCTTTCAGGACAGCAAGTGTGATCAACCTTGCCCTTGTCGCTCCAAATGGAGCTGTAACGAGTCGAGCAAGGCGTCCATTTGGCGCCTCGTCAGTGCTCGACGACGCCGGATCTCAACGCGGCCAGCAACCCGCTCCACCAGAGGGCCTCGGGATCTAATCGGAAGCTGGTCACGCAATGATACTCGTGGAGACGGACCGCTATTGGAGGCTGTAGCCACGTCATGGTGACGTCATGGTGGGCATCAGTCGCGAGCCCTTCCCTGGGTGCTCTGCTGGAGAACGATGTAGCGGGCTCCACGATTAATGATCTTGAAGAGGCCTCCTCTCCTGGCTCAACGGGCTTAGCCCGCTCATGCCGCGGGCGGTGCGTTCGTTGCTGCCGATGAGCGGTCGGTCGATTGAGCGCGCCTCAAGCGTTGCGATGGTTGGGTGGTCCCCATGAACGTGAATGAAGCGAGGCTTCGTGAGGTCGACGCCATCGTGAGCCGAGTGCGCCAACTCAGCACCTCACGGGCCGACGTGCAGGCGGCGGTCGTGGTCGGGTCCTACGCCTACGGTCGGCCAAACAAGGACAGTGACATCGACTTCGTCCTGGCCGTCACGGACCGCACCCCCTGGCTCTCGGATGAAGCATGGGTAAGCCAGGTGCTCGGTGAGCGGCTCCAACCAGTTCGAGAGCAAGACTGGGGTCCGCTGCGCGAGCGCCGCTTCCGAACTGGATCGGGCTTTGAGGTCGAGTTCGGGCTCGTGACCAGCCAGTGGTTCGCCACCCCGGTCGACCCCGGAACGGCGAGGGTGTTGACCGACGGGTGTCTCGTCATCGCCGATGGCGCAGGGCTGGCACGCGATGCGCTGGCCTGGCTCGCGCTGCCGGCTGTGGATTGGGCAGGCTCCGAAGAGGCAGGGAAATAGCCAAACGACCGCTCATGCCGCGATCCGCGCGGCCAATACGCTCATGCCGCGATCCGCGCGGCCAATACGCTCATGCCGCGATCCGCGCGGCCAATACGCTCATGCCGCGATCCGCGCGGCCAATACGCTCATG
>JBAPWU010000174.1:0-10204 GCA_049283855.1 Kineosporiaceae bacterium | reverse complement strand
CTGCATCAGCGCGCCGTCCGGCACCTGGGCCAGACGGGTCGCCTCCGCGGCCCGGTTGTCGGCCACCGACCAGGCGCGACGCATCAGGCGCCCTCGGCGACCACGATCGCGCTGGCGATCCCGGCGTCGTGGGAGATGGACAGGTGCAGGTGCACCACGCCCAGTTCGGCGGCGCGCTCGGCCACGGTGCCGCTGATCGACAGCTCGGGCCGGGTGGCGTGCGGGCGCAGGATCGTCACGTGGTGCCAGGCCAACCCGACCGGGGCACCGAGCGCCTTGGCCAGGGCCTCCTTGGCCGCGAACCGGGCGGCCAGGCTGTCCAGCGACAGGGCCCGCTCGGGCTCGGTGAACAGTCGATCGCGCAGGGCCGGGGTGCGTTGGAGCTGGCGCCCGAACCGGGCGACGTCGACCACGTCGATGCCGACACCGATGATCACGAGGGGAGCACCGCGCGCGTCCTACTCGACCGTGACCGACTTGGCCAGGTTGCGGGGCTGGTCGACGTCCAGGCCCTTCGCGGTGGCCAGTTCGCAGGCGAACACCTGCAGCGGCACCACCGCCAGCAGCGGTGACAGCAGGGGCGGCGAGGCCGGGATCCGGATCACCTCGCTGGCGTACGGCACCACGTCGTCGTCGCCCTCCTCGGCGATCACGATGGTCCGGGCGCCTCGGGCATTGATCTCCTGGATGTTCGAGACGATCTTGCTGTGCAGCGAGTTCGGCCCGTGCGGGGACGGCACGATCACGAACACCGGCTGGCCCGGCTCGATCAGGGCGATCGGCCCGTGCTTGAGCTCACCGGCCGCGAACCCCTCGGCGTGGATGTAGGCGAGCTCCTTCAGCTTCAGCGCACCCTCCATCGCGACCGGGAAGCCGACGTGGCGGCCGAGGAAGAGCACCGATCGGGTGTCGGCCATCCACCGCGCCATCTGGCGCACCTGGTCCAGGCCGCCGAGCACCTTGGCGATCTTGTCCGGCATAGCGTTCAGCTGAGCCATCACCTCCGCCACCTCGTCGCGGCTCTTGGCCCCGCGCAACTCGGCCAGGTACAGCCCGAGCACGTAGCAGGCGGTGATCTGGGCCAGGAACGCCTTGGTCGAGGCCACCGCGACCTCCGGACCGGCGTGGGTGTAGAGCGCGGCGTCGGACTCCCGCGGGATCGTGGAGCCGTGGGTGTTGCAGACCGCGATCACCCGGGCACCCAGCTCGCGGGCGTGCCGCACAGCCATGATCGTGTCCATGGTCTCCCCGGACTGGGAGATGGCCACCACCAGCGTGCGCTCGTTCACCACCGGGTCGCGGTAGCGGAACTCGTGCGCCAGTTCGACCTCCACCGGGATCCGGCACCAGTGCTCGATCGCGTACTTGGCCACCTGCCCGGCGTAGGAGGCCGTCCCACAGGCGATCACCACGATCTTGTCGATCTCGCGCAGCTCCTGCTCGTCGATCCTGAGCTCGTCGAGCACCAGCCGGCCGGCGGCGTCGGTGCGCCCGAGCAGGGTGTCGGCCACCGCGCGCGGCTGCTCGTTGATCTCCTTGGTCATGAAGTTCGGGTAGCCGCCCTTCTCGGCGGCCGAGGCGTCCCAGTCCACCGAGAACCGGCGGCCCCGCACAGCGTTGCCCTCGAAGTCGGTGATGCTCACCGTGTCGGGGGTGACGGTGACCACCTGGTCCTGACCCAGCTCGATCGCCTCGCGGGTGTGCGCGATGAACGCGGCGACGTCCGACCCCAGGTAGTTGGCGCCCTGGCCCAGGCCGACCACGAGGGGGGAGTTGCGGCGGGCGGCAACCAGGCGACCGGGCACGTCGGCATGCACGGCGAGGAGGGTGAACGCCCCGTCCAGCCGGCGGGCGACGGCCCGCATCGCCTCGGACAGGTCCTGGGTCCGTGCATACTCCCGGGCCAGCAGGTGTGCGGCCACCTCGGTGTCGGTCTCGCTGGAGAACTCCACCCCGGCGGCGAGGAGCTCGGCCTTGAGCACGGCGAAGTTCTCGATGATCCCGTTGTGGACGACGGCGATGGCGCCGTTCCCCCCGACGTGCGGGTGGGCGTTGGCGTCGGTCGGCCCGCCGTGCGTGGCCCACCGGGTGTGCCCGATCCCGGTCAGGGACGGGGGCAGCGGGTCGGCGTCCAGCGCCTCGGCCAGCCGGGCGAGCTTGCCGGAGCGCTTCAGCACGATCAGCCCCTGGTCGGTCTGCAGGGCCACCCCGGCGGAGTCGTACCCGCGGTACTCGAGCCGGCGCAGCCCGCCCATCACCACGTCGAGTGCCTGGAGATCGGCGCTGCTCCCGGCGTAGCCCACGATTCCGCACATGTGCCTCAGCCTAGTTGCCGGGCAGGCACAATGCCGGAGTGTCCCCGTACGTGGAACTCGACAGGTCCACCTGGAGCCGGCTGCGGGAGAACACCCCGCTCCGGCTCACCGCCGACGATCTGGCCGCCCTGGCCGGGCTCGGCGAACGGATCGACCTGGCCGAGGTGGCCGAGGTCTACCTGCCGCTGTCCCGGCTGATCGACCTGTACGTCGGGGCCACCCGTGGCCTGCACGCGGCGACCTCGACCTTCCTCGGCGAGACCCCGGAGCGCACCCCGTTCGTGATCGGCATCGCCGGGTCGGTCGCGGTGGGCAAGTCGACCACCTCGCGGATCCTGCGCGAACTGGTCTCGCACTGGCCGCAGACCCCGACTGTGGAGTTGGTCACCACCGACGGCTTCCTGTACTCGAACGCCGAACTGGACCGGCGTGACCTGTTGCACCGCAAGGGCTTTCCCGAGTCCTACGACCGTCACGCGCTGCGCCGGTTCGTCAGCGACGTGAAGTCCGGCAAGGCCGAGGTTCGCGCCCCCGTGTACTCGCACCTGACCTACGACATCGTGCCCGGCGAGCAGATGGTGGTCCGCCGTCCGGATGTGCTGATCATCGAGGGCCTGAACGTGCTGCAGCCCGCGTCGTTCGTGCGCCGGGACGGCGATTCGCGCAAGGCGATGGCGCTGAGCGACCTGTTCGACTTCTCGATCTACGTGCATGCCAAGCGGGAGTACATCCGGCACTGGTACGTGCAGCGGTTCCTGCGCCTGCGCCAGACCGCCTTCGCCGACCCCGAGTCCTACTTCCACCGCTATGCCTGGCTCACCGACGACGAGGCGGTGGCCACCGCCGAGGAGATCTGGCACGACATCAACGAGCGGAACCTGGTCGAGAACGTGCGCCCGACCCGGGACCGGGCCCGGCTGATCCTGGTCAAGGGCGCGGACCACTCCATCGCGCGGGTGCGCCTGCGCAAGATCTAGAGCGCCGGCCCGCTAGAGCGCCAGCCGCTCCTTGACCACGACGGCGAGGGTGTCCGCGATCCGGCGGGCGTGGTCGCTCTCGGCGGCCTCGACCATCACCCGGACCAGCGGTTCGGTGCCGGACGCCCTCAGCAGCACCCGACCGGTGCCACCCAGCTCGGCCTCGGCCTTGGCCACGGCGGCAGCCAGCTCCTCGTCCATGGCGTCACCGCCGGCACGGGCCTTGTCCACCCCGCGCACGTTGACCAGCACCTGGGGCAACCGCTGCATCACGGCGGCCAGGTCGGCCAGCGAGCGACCGGTCTGGGCCACCCGGGCCAGCAGGTGCAGGCCGGTGAGCAGGCCGTCGCCGGTGGTGGCGTGGTCGAGCATGACCACGTGGCCCGACTGCTCCCCACCGAGGGAGTACCCGCCGCGGCGCATCTCCTCGAGCACATAGCGGTCCCCGACCGCGGTCTGGACGACCCGGACGCCTTCGCGCCGCATCGCCAGCAGCAGCCCGAGGTTGCTCATCACGGTGGCCACGAGGGTGTCCTCGCGCAACGCGCCGCGGTCGCGGAAGGCCAGCGCCAGCACGGCCATGATCTGGTCGCCGTCCACGTCCCGGCCCAGGTGGTCGATGGCCAGGCAGCGGTCGGCGTCCCCGTCGTGCGCGATCCCGGCATCGGCGTCGTTGCTGACCACGGCGTCGCGCAGGTGCTCCAGGTGGGTCGAGCCGTAGCCGTCGTTGATGTTGCGTCCATCCGGCTCGGCGCCGATCACGATCACCTCGGCCCCGGCGGCGCGCAGTGCCCGGGGCGAGGCGTGGCTGGCCGCTCCGTGGGCACAGTCGACGACCACCCGCAGCCCGTCCAGGCGGTGCGGCAGGGTGGAGATCAGGCGCTCGACGTACCGCTCGGTGGCGCCCTGCAGGGCCACCACCCGCCCGACGTCGGCGCCGGTGGGACGTTGCCAGTCCTCACCCATGCGCCGCTCGATCGTGTCCTCGACGTCGTCGGGTAGCTTGTGCCCGCCCTTGGCGAAGAACTTGATCCCGTTGTCCGGCATCGGATTGTGCGATGCGGACAGCATCACCCCGAGGTCGGCCCCCAGGTCGGCGACCAGGGCGGCAACGGCCGGCGTGGGGATCACCCCGGCGTCGTAGACGTCGACCCCGGCGCTGGCCAGCCCGGCCGTCACCGCGGCCGAGAGGAACTCTCCCGAGGCGCGCGGGTCACGCCCGATCACGGCCCGCGGACGGTGCCCGTTGAAGGCACCGACCTCGGCCAGGACATGAGCGGCCGCGACGGCCAGGTCGAGCGCCATCTCGGCCGTGACGTCACGGTTGGCGAGACCGCGAACCCCGTCCGTGCCGAAGAGGCGTCCCACGCCTCAGCGCTTGCTGTACTGCGGGGCCTTGCGCGCCTTCTTCAGGCCCGCCTTCTTGCGCTCCTTGACCCGGGCGTCCCGGGTCAGGAAGCCGGCCTTCTTCAGGGTGGGGCGGTTGGCATCGATGTCGATCCCGTTCAGCGCCCGGGCCACGCCCAGGCGAAGCGCCCCGGCCTGTCCGGAGGAGCCGCCGCCGTGGATGCGGGCGATGACGTCGAACCGGCCCTCGAGCTCGGTCACCCGGAAGGGCTCGTTGACCAGCTGCTGGTGCACCTTGTTCGGGAAGTAGGCGTCGAGCGTCCGCCCGTTGATCTTCCAGGTCCCGGAGCCGGGCACCAGGCGGACCCTGGCGATCGCCTCCTTGCGGCGGCCGGTGGCCGCGCCGGGAGCGGTGATGCTGGAGCCACCGCCGCGGAGCTGCGGCGTGCTGGTGCTGTAGCTGCTCGGTACGTCCGCGTCGTCGACTGCATCGACGGTGTCGACGCCGACAGCGGCGTCCGTGAGCCCCTCGTTCGGCTTGCTGGTGGTCTCGGCCACGATTCTCCTGGTCCTTTACTGCGCGACTTGGGTGATCTCGAACGGCGCCGGCTGCTGCGCCTGGTGGGGGTGATCCGGCCCCGCGTACACCTTGAGCTTGCTGAGCTGCGCTCGGCCCAGGGTGTTCTTGGGGAGCATGCCCCGCACGGCCTTCTCGACCGCCCGTTCCGGATGCTTGGCCAACAGGTCGACGTAGCCGACCGCGGTCAGGCCGCCGGGGTAGCCGGAGTGCCGGTAGGCCTTCTTCTGCTCGCGCTTGTTGCCGGTCAGCGCGACCTTGTCTGCGTTGATCACGATCACGAAGTCGCCGGTGTCGACATGCGGGGCGAAGGTCGCCTTGTGCTTGCCGCGCAGTAGCGTCGCCGCCTGGACGGCGAGCCGGCCGAGGACGACGTCGGTCGCGTCGATGACGTGCCAGCGACGCTCGACGTCGGCTGGCTTGGGGGTGTACGTGCGCACGGTCGTACCTTCGTCCTCATCCGGATGTCTGTCGCGGCGCGGCGCCCGGAGCTGTCCAGGGACACCTGCCGCGGGTTCCGCCCGTGCTGAACGAACGGATACCACAACGACCCGCAAGGTTACCGGCGCGTCGGCAGGGGGTCAAAACGCGTCCATGCCGCACGCTGGTCGGACCCTCCGCCCTGGCGCCCTTTCCTCTCCGTGGGAGCACCCGATGCCCGCCTTCGACTACGACCTGCTGGTGCTCGGCTCCGGACCCGGAGGACAGAAGGCAGCCATCGCCGCGGCGAAGCTGGGCCGCCGGGTGGCGGTGGTCGAACGGCGCAGCATGGTCGGCGGGGTGTGCATCAACACCGGCACCATCCCGTCGAAGACGCTGCGCGAGGCGGTGCTGTACCTGACCGGCATGAACATGCGCGACCTCTACGGCCAGAACTACCGGGTCAAGGACGACATCACCGTCACCGACCTGCTCGCCCGCACCCAGCACGTGATCGGGCGGGAGATCGAGGTGATCCGCAGCCAGCTCTTCCGCAACGGGGTGGACCTGCTGCACGGCACGGCGCGCTTCGTGGACCCCCACCAGGTCGCCGTCCGGCTGGACGGCGACGCCGAGCGCCGGGTGAGCGCCGAGAAGATCGTGATCGCCACCGGGACCCGGCCGGCCCGGCCCGCCTCGGTGGCCTTCGACGACGTCCGGATCCTGGACTCGGACGGGATCCTGCTGCTGACCACGATCCCCCGCTCGCTGGTCGTGGTCGGCGCCGGGGTGATCGGGATCGAGTACGCCTCGATGTTCGCCGCGCTCGGCTCCCGGGTGACCGTGGTCGAGTCCCGCGACCGGATGCTCGACTTCTGCGACTCCGAGGTGGTCGAGGCGCTGAAGTTCCACCTGCGCGACCTGTCGGTCAGCTTCCGGTTCTCCGAGACCGTGTCGGCGGTGGAGGCCAACGAGCAGGGCACGATCACCAGCCTGGCCAGCGGGAAGCGGATCCCGGCGGACACGGTCATGTACTCGGCCGGACGGCAGGGCTCCACCGAGGAACTGGAGCTCGAGAACGCCGGGCTGAGCGCGGACGGCCGGGGTCGGATCGCGGTCGGGCCGAACTACCAGACCGCGGTGGGCCACATCTACGCGGTGGGCGACGTGATCGGCTTCCCGGCCCTGGCCGCGACCTCGATGGAGCAGGGCCGGCTGGCGGCCTGCCACGCCTGCGGCGAGCCGGCCAACAGCCTGGTCGCGCTGCAGCCGATCGGCATCTACACCATCCCGGAGATCAGCTACTGCGGTCAGACCGAGGACGAGCTGACCACCTCCTCGATCCCCTACGAGGTGGGGATCTCGCGCTACCGCGAGCTGGCCCGGGGCCAGATCATCGGCGATTCCTACGGCATGCTCAAGCTGCTGGTGTCCACCCGCACCCGTCGCCTGCTCGGGGTTCACGTGTTCGGTTCCCAGGCCACCGAGCTGGTCCACCTGGGCCAGGCGATCATGACCTGCGACGGCACCGTCGACCATCTGGTGGACACGGTGTTCAACTACCCGACGCTGTCCGAGGCCTACAAGGTCGCCGCACTGGACGCGGTGAACAAGATGCGTGCGGTCGAACGCTTCGGTGTCTGACTCCGGCGCACGCGAGCGGCGGGGCCTGGCCTGGGCCTTCGTGGGGGTGGCACTGTTCTCGTTCTCGGTGCCACTGACCAAGGTCGCCGTCGCCGGGTTCAGCCCCTTCCTGACCGCCACCGGGCGGGCGGTGATCGCCGGGGTGCTGGCCGCCGTCCTGCTCCAGGTGCGCCGGGTGCCGCTCCCGGGCCGCGAGCACCTGCCCGCCCTGGTCGTCACGATGGTCGGTGCGGTGTTCGGCTGGCCGATCCTGCTGGCCCTGGCCCTGCAGCGGACGACGTCGGCCCACGTCGCGGTGATCGCCGCCTTCATGCCGCTCACCACGGCTCTGATCGCCGTGCTGCGCACCCACGAACGGGTGAGCCCGCAGTTCTGGGTGGCGGCCGGGCTGGGGACGGCGGCGCTGATCGTCTTCGCGCTCACCCGCGGCGGCTCCGGCCAGGGTGACCTGCCGGCGGATCTGCTGGTCGTGGGTGCGGTGATCGCCTCGTCGTGGTGCTACGTCGAGGGGGCCTCGGTCGCCGCGTCGATGCCCGGCTGGCAGGTGATCTCGTGGGTGGTGGTGCTCGCCCTGCCGATCACCCTTCCGGCCTCGGCCTGGATCTGGCTCGCGACCCACGACGACCATGCGCCCACCCCCGCCGCCTGGTGGTCGCTGGTCCTGCTCGGCCTGTCCTCGATGTACCTGGGCTTCTTCGCCTGGTACCGCGGCCTGGCCCTGGCCGGGGTGGCCCATGGCGGGCAGGTGCAGCAACTGCAGGCGCTGCTCACCCTGGCCTGGTCGGCGCTCCTACTGGGCGAACAGGTCACCGCCCCGACGGTGCTGGCCGCCCTGATCGTGATCGGGTGCGTGGTCTGGGCTCAGCGCTCCCGGACCACCCGCGCCTCGTCCCAGACCGGTTCGGTCGAGGGGTAGACCGCGCCGTCCGATCCGAAGACCAGGAACCGGTCGAACCCTCGGGCGAACCACCGGTCATGGGTGACCGCGACCACGGTGCCCTCGAAGGCCTCCAGCGCCGTCTCGAGCGCCTCGGCGGAGTGCAGGTCGAGGTTGTCGGTCGGCTCGTCCAGGAGCAGCAGCGTGGCGCCGGACAGCTCCAGCAGCAGGATCTGCAGCCGAGCCTGCTGGCCGCCCGAGAGGGAGTCGAAGGTCTGCTCGGAGGCACGCGCCAACTCGTAGCGGTCCAGCGCCCGGGCCGCCTGCTCCCGTGGCATGCCCGGACGGTGGTCGGTGCCGCGGTGCAGGATCTCGAGCAGGGTCCGCCCGCGCAGCTCGGGATGGTCATGGGTCTGCGCGAACCACCCCGGCCGCACCCGGGCGCCCAGCTTGGCCAGGCCGGTGTGCGGCACCGGGCTCACGCTGACCTCGTCGACCGGCCGGTGCTCGGGCTCGGGGTCGCTGCCACCGGCCGCGAGCAGCCGCAGGAAGTGCGACTTCCCCGACCCGTTCGACCCGAGCACGGCGAGCCGCTCCCCGAACCAGATCTCGGCATCGAACGGCTGCATCAGGCCGGTCAGCTCCAGCTGCTCGCAGACGACGGCACGCTTGCCGGTGCGGCCGCCCCGCAACCTCATGGTGACCTTCTGCTCGTTCGGGACCTCCTGCGGCGGACCGGCTTCCTCGAACGTGCGCAGCCTGGTCAGCGCCGCCTGGTACCGCGAGGACATCCCGTCGTTGTACTCGGCCTTGGTCCTGAGCATCAGGACCAGGGCCTTGAGCTTCGCGTGTTCCTCGTCCCAGCGTCGGCGCAGTTCCTCCAGCCTCGAGTTCCGCTCCTCGCGGGCCGCCGGATAGGTGGTGAACGAGCCTCCGTGCACCCACGCCGAGGCACCCACCGCCGTGGGTTCGAGGGTGACGACGTGGGTCGCCGCCCGGGCCAGGAGCTCGCGATCGTGCGAGACCAGCAGCACGGTCTTCGGGGTCTCGCTCAGACGCTGCTCCAGCCAGCGCTTGGCGGGCACGTCGAGGAAGTTGTCGGGTTCGTCGAGCAGCAGCACCTCGTCGGGCCCGCGCAGCAACGCCTCGAGCACCAGCCGCTTCTGCTCGCCCCCGCTGAGCGTGGTCAGCTCGCGCCACTGGGCGCGCTCGTAGGGTACCCCGAGCGCGGCCACGGTGCAGACGTCCCACAGCGTCTCGGCCTCGTAGCCGCCGGCGTCGGCCCAGTCGGCCAGGGCCTGGGCATACCGCATCTGGGTCGGTTCGTCGTCGGACTCCATCATCGCCAGCTCGGCGCCGTCCAGGGCCTGGGCGGCATCGCGGATCCGTTGCGGTGCAACGGAGATCAACAATCCACGCACGTCCGACGGACCGCCGTCAGCCGGCGCTCCACGCTGGCCGATGAACTGTCGCATCACGCCCAGACCCCCGCTGCGGGTCACCGCACCGGCATGCGCATCGAGGTCGCCCGCGATGATCCGCAGCAGAGTCGTCTTCCCGGTTCCGTTCGGCCCGATCAGTGCCACCGTGGCGCCGTCGCCGACGCGGAAGTTCACCTCGTCGAGCAGCGGACGACCATCGGGCAGCGCGAACGAGACCCCGTTGACGTCGACGTGACCCATGCCCACCAGTCTGCCCGGCCGGAGCCTGCGCAGGCGACGCAGATTCCCGGCCTTCCCCCGCCGGCCGAGGCACCATGGCGGCATGACGATTCGATCCCGCTACCTCGACACCGCGGCGCTCGCCGTCCGGACCCTCGCCGACCCCGCCGTCCGCGACCGCTGGGACCAGCCGAGTTCACTGCCGCAGATGAGCGTCGGCGAGCTGGCCGCGCATCTGTCCCGGTCCGTTCTCCAGGTCGCGGACTTCCTCGGCCAGGACGACCCCCGCTCCCCCGAACCCGTTGCCGCCCAGGCCTACTACGGCGACCTTGCCCAGCTCACCGACCCGGGCTCGGCGCTGAACGCCGGCGTGCACGAGCGCAGCC
>JBAPWU010000173.1:0-7341 GCA_049283855.1 Kineosporiaceae bacterium | reverse complement strand
GTCCCACGCGGCCCGCGTCATCGGCTCGTCCCCTCCGCCCGGTGCGTGCTGGGCCCCCTCGGCTGCTGCGGGCTCGGCCACGGGTCCGGGTTCGGCCACGGGTTCGGGTTCGGCCACGGGTCCGGGTTCGGCCACGGGTTCGGCCACGGTTGGGGGTGGGCCGGGTGGGAGTCGGGAGTGGGGGTGGTGTCGAGGAGGTCGGCGGCGTGGGCGATCAGGTCGAGCAGGACGTCGGCGCGGACGGCTGCGGGGTGGCGGCCGTCGGTGTCGTCGGCGCCGGTGTAGACGCGGTCGGGGGAGGCTTCGCGGCCTCCGGGGGCGGTGTTCGGGCGCAGTGCGGTGCGGGCGGCCTCGGTGAGTGCGTCCAGGTCGCGGCGGGCGGCCTCGACGTCGCAGGCTCCGGCGATCAGGTTCATCGAGGCCAGTCCGTCGGTCAGTTTCGCGAACGCGACCGAGCGGTGGCGGGCGGCTTCGGCGGCCCGTTCCCGGGCCCCGGCCGGGTCGGCCTGGGCGATGAGGCGGTCCAGGCGGGCCGCGAGTTGGGGCCGGTTCAGTCCGAAGGCGTCCCCGGCCAGGGCCTGTGCTTCGACCCGGTGGGCCAGGTCCTGGGTCAGGACGTCGGTCTTGGTCAGGAACAGCAGGGCCTTGTCCCATTCGATCAGTCCCGCGCTCAGGTGGGCGTACAGGCGGGGGAACCGTAGGGGCAGGTCGGTGCCTGCGGTCAGGAGTTTGTGCGCGGCGTGGGTGGACATCCCCGAGGCCAGCGCGGCCTCGGTGGCGGCGGCCTCGTGCCCGTCCCCGGCATCCCACAGGTGCTGGCGGCCCTGGGCGGCCCGGCGCCGGGCGAGTTCGCTGACCGTGACCATCTGGGCGACCATCGCCCAGGACACCAGCCGCCGGGCCGCGCTCACCGCGTCCAGCAGGGCCTCGTCGGGCAGGTCCGCGACACATCCCAGGGCGATCCCCTCGGCCCGCGCGGTCGTCTCCGGGCCGCAGACCGGATCGGTGGCCGAGGCGGGACCGGCCGCGATCTCGGCCAGAGCCGCCAGGTCACCGACCGCCTCGCTCACCGCCGCGACCACGGCCACCGCGTCCAGACCCGCCCCCGGCGCGACCACCGCGGCCAGCCGCCCCGCCACCCCCACCACAGGCCCCGGACCCAACTCCAGGCCGGGCCCAGGGCCGGTATCGGACCCGGACCCGGACCCGGTGTCGGACTCGGACTCGGACTCGGTGTCGGACTCGGACTCGGTGTCGGACTCGGACTCGGTGTCGGTGTGGGCGAGGTGTGCGGGGACAGGGACGTAGGGGTAGGGGTAGGGGTAGAGGACCGGGTCGTGGACCGCGTCGAGTTCCCCGGGCAGCCAGGCGGTCTCGGGGTGGGCGAGCAGCCGGGCGCGGGCGTCGTCCTCCACGACGGACGTCGCACCTGACCACCCGGATTCGAACATGTGTACGATTCTAGGTGGCCGGGGGTGTCCCGGTCAACCCTTGACCTGAGGGAAACACGTTACGGGAGAACCGGTTACGCCCCGCACCCTGTGGACGCAACAACCACGACAGTACGAGCGGCGGGAGACGCTTGAGCGAGCAGCCATCCCCGGCGCGCTCCGCTGGCAGGGTGCGAAGAGGCCATGCGGAAGGGGTTCACGTCGCGTCGGAACGTGCCGATACCACTGGGCGAAAGCCCGACAACCGGCCACCGGAGGCTGTCAGGATGTGCCCTCGGCGGTGGTTCGGGCGGTGATGGCCCGACCGCGCCGATGGTCCGATAACTACTCGAGGGAATGAGATGTCGACCGATCCCAATCAGCCCTACCCCGGTGGCCAGTACCCCAGCGGCGCCGAGTATCCCGGGGCACCGCAGAGTCCTTCGGTGCCGCAGCACCCGGGCCAGGGGCAGTACCCGGGCCAGGGGCAGTACCCGGGCCAGGGGCAGTACCCGGGCCAGGGGCAGTACCCGGGGCAGCCGCAGTACCCGGGGCAGCCGCAGTACCCGGGCCAGGCGCCCTACCAGCCCGGGTCGACGGAGGTCCTCGGGGGCACCTTCCTGCCGCAGGGCAAGCGGGCGCGGCGCAAGGGTCCCGTCGCCGCGGTGGCCGGCGTGGTCGGTGTCGCGACGTTGGGTGCGGGTGGGTACTTCGCCTACGGCCTGGTGGGTGGCGGCGGCGAGAGGGCAGACGCCATGCTGCCGGCCAACGCCGTGACCGTGGTCACGGTCGATCTCGATCCCTCGGTGTCGCAGAAGGCGGGCGCGATCCAGTTCGCCCGCAAGTTCCCCCGGAGCAAGGACCTGGACTGGGACTCCGCCGACAAGGACCCGCGCAAGTGGGTGTACGAGCAGGTGGCGAAGAACGAGCCGACCGCACCGGCGTGGAGCGAGGTCACGCAGTGGCTGGGCAAGCGGGCCGGCCTGGCGGTTCTGCCGCCGGCGGCGGGAACGACCGAGCCGAGCGTGGTGGTCGCGCTCCAGGTGAGCGACCAGGCCAAGGCGAAGGCATCCCTGGCGAAGATGACTGACTCGGGCACCAAGGCCAGGGTCGGTGTTGCGGGTGAGGGTGAGTGGGTGCTGGTCAGCCAGACCCAGGCTGAGGCGGACGCCGCGCTGGCCTCCGCGAAGGGATCCTCCGTCGCCGACGCCCCCGTCTACAGCGCCGACATGAAGGCGCTCGGTGGTGAGGGCATCGCCAACGTGTGGCTGGACTATGCCGGACTCGCGTCGGTCAGCAGCAGCCTGGCGGCGCGCGGCAACGAGATGACCGCGGGGGCGTCCTCGTTGACCGGTATGGCCGGGATGAAGGGTCACGGGGCCACCACGCTGCGTTTCGACGGCGCCGCACTCGAGTTGGTGGGTTCCTTCCGGGACCTCAACCCTGCCACGATGCCCATCGCGGGGTCGACAACGGTCGATGTCTCCGCCCCCGCCGACGCCATCGGAACATTCAGCGTCGGTGGGCTGGGCGGGCAGATGGCGGCCCAGTGGCAGCCCATCCTCGACCAGCTCAACACCCTCAACGGCGGCTCCGGGAAGATGACCTCTGCGGACCTGGAGGGGCAGACCGGCCTGAAGCTGCCCGGTGACCTCGAGGCGCTGCTGGGAGACCAGCTCTCCCTGGTTGTGGCCGGAAAGGCTGGGGACCCGAGCGTCGGGGTGAAGGTGAAGAGCTCCGGCCCCGATCTCGAGGGTGCTCTGGGCCGGCTCACCGCGCTCGCCTCGGACCGGGCGGGGACGGTGTTGACCCCCACCACGATCCCCGGTGGCTATGTGCTCAGCTTCGGGACCCCGGTCGCCGGACTGACCGACGAGGGCACCCTGGATTCGGCCCCGGCCTTCACCGCGGCGGTCCCGAACGCGGGCAAGGCCTCGGCCGTCGGATACCTCGACATCGCCAGGGCGGTCACGGCGTTCGCTGGTGACCTGTCCGCGGCGGATCGCGCGGATCTGGCCCCGTTGCAGTCGCTCGGGTTCTCCGCCAACCGGGACGGTGACTCCGGGTCCAGCTTCACCATGCGCCTGACCACCAAGTAGTCCGCACCACCGGCCGGCCCCACCCGAGTCCGCCACCCGATCCGGGACGCGGAATAGGGTGGGGCCATGTCGCTCCCGGGGTCGGCCGCGGCCGGGGTGACCGTCGGCCCCCGCCCGGGTCATCCAGTCCGGACGCCGGTGGTGGCGGTCCTGCTCGGCGGTCTGGTGCTCGGCATCCTCTGGCGGGCGTGCGTCCCGGCGGCAGTGGCGATGAGCGATGCGGGCGAGGGCAAGGTCGCCGTTGACGCGTCCTTCTTCCTGCTCGCCTCCGCCGCTGGGCTGATCACGGGGCTCGCGCTGTGGCGCCGTCCGGGGGTCAACCCGGCGCTGCGTCTGGCGGTGGTCCTGGTCGCCTCCCTGGCCGGCTCGGCGCTGGCCGTCGGCGTATCCCGCCTGCTCGGTGGCCACGCCCTCACCGTGTGGGGCGGTCTCGTGGTCTGGCCGACCTCGACCACTGTGGTGGTCGCCGTGATGACCATCGCCCGACTACTGTTCCGGTCGACCTGAGGGTCATCGGCTGAGGAGACGACTCGGCAGACCGATGCTCGACGATCGAACCACGCAAGCGGTTCTGGTGGACGTCGCCCCAGGTCCTAGCATCTGGCCATGTCTCCCGCGACCGACCCGACCGGTCCGACCGACCCGACCGGTCCGACCGACCCGATCGACCGGGCGCCCCTGCCCACGCTGATCGACGCCGAGCGTGAGCAGTACGCCGCGGCCCACCCCCGGTCCCGCGCCCTGTTCGACGCCGCCGAGCACCTGTTCGGGCGGGTGCCGATGACCTGGATGAACAAGTGGAGCGGCGGCTTCCCGCTCTACCTGGATCGCGCCCGAGGCAATCGAGTGATCGACGTCGACGACCACACGTATGTCGACTTCGCCCTCGGCGACACCGCAGCGATGGCCGGTCACAGCCCGGCCGCCACCGTCGAGGCGGTCACCCGCCGTCTGGGCGAGCTGGGCGGGATCACCACCATGCTGCCGACCGCGGACGCCGAGTGGGTGGGCGCGGAACTGACCCGGCGGTTCGGGCTGCCCCTGTGGTCGTTCACCCTCACCGCGACGGACGCCAACCGGTGGGCGATCCGGTTGGCCCGTCTCGCCACCGGCCGGCCCAGGATCCTGGTCTTCTCCTACTGCTACCACGGGTCGGTGGACGAGATCTTCGCGGTGCCGGGCCCGCACGGGGTGGCCGTCGCGCGACCCGGCAATGTCGGTGCCCCCGTGCCGATGGACGCCACCACCCGTGTGGTCGAGTTCAACGACATCGAGGCTCTGCGGCGCGAACTGGCGCACGGGGACGTGGCCGCCGTCCTGATGGAGCCGGCGCTGACCAACATCGGCATCGTGCTGCCGGAGAAGGGCTACCTGGCCCAGGTGCGCGATGCCTGCGACGGGTCGGGCGCCCTGTTGATGATCGACGAGACGCACACCTTCTCGGCCGGTCCCGGCGGAGCCACGGCGCTGTGGGGACTGCGACCGGACGTGTTCGTCATCGGCAAGAGCATCGGCGGCGGCATTCCTTCGGGCGCCTACGGCATCACCCGGGAACTGGCCCGACGGGTGGGCGCCCATCCCGAGGCCGACCTGGTCGACGTCGGAGGCGTCGGCGGCACCCTGGCGGGCAACGCCCTGAGCACCGCCGCCATGCGGGCCACGCTCGAGCACGTGCTGACCGATGCGGCCTTCGCGCACATGATCGACCTGGCCACCAGGTTCACCTCCGGCGTGCAGCAGACCCTGGATGCCACGGGTCTGCCGTGGTCGGTGAGCCAGTTGGGCGCCCGATCGGAGTACCGCTTCGCCTCGCCGGCGCCGCGTACCGGCTCGGCCTCCGCGGCCGCGGCCGACGAGGCGCTCGAAGAGTATCTGCACCTGTTCATGATCAATCGGGGGATCCTGATCACGCCGTTCCACAACATGGCCCTGATGTGCCCGCAGACCACGGTCGAGGACGTCGACCTGCACACCAGGCTCTTCGGCGAGGCGGTGCGCGTTCTGCTCCGGTAGCCGACGTCCCGAGGGGGGAGCGCAGCCGTCCCCAGCGGACGCCGACCCATCAGTTCCCTATGCCTGCCTCAAGTCTTCTGCACCCCCCTTGGCCGGATGGATCATCGGTGGAACGCTCACGGCAGCAGGTTCGGTCAGGGGGTGGGAGAGCATGCCGGGGCCCCGGAAGATGGTGGGCTCCCGCACGCGCGCCCTCGCGGCAGTCCTGACCTCGATGCTGCTGCTCGCCCTGGCCGGGTGTTCGAGCGGCGACACCCGGTACGTCGGCGCCGCGGCCAACAACAGCCGGATCACGAAGTCGGTGCTGCCCCGACCGCCCCGGGCGAGCCCTCAGCCCGGTACCTGGATGTCGGGGGCGTCCAGCGATCTGGCCGCCAACGGCGCCTTCGGTCGCTGGCGCAAGTCCCCGGTGCAGATCGGGGGCACCTGGGACGACGGGAACCAGGAGCAGGTCGAGCTCGTGTCCATCTGCCCGGGGGGTGTCTGGGCGACGTGGACCAAGCCGCTGGACATCGCCATCGGGGCGATCGACCGGCGGCTGGGGGAGACCTGGGCGGCCGCCGCGAAGGGCGCCTACGACACACGATGGAATCGCAGCCTGGCCCGGATGAAGGCCTGCTGGGGCTCACGCGATCCGGCTGACCTCTACATCCGGTTCGCGCACGAGATCAACCTGCCGGACATGCCGTGGTACGTGAAGGGCGGCGAGGAGGCCGACTTCGCCGCGGCGTTCACCCGCTTCTCCTACCTGCGCTACGCCTACCTGCCCGCGGCGCACCTCGTGCTCTGCCTCAATGACGGTTCCAACGGCCAACTCGGCATCGACATCGCCAAGGTCTGGCCCGGCCAGGACGCCAAGGGCCGGAAGGTGGTCGACGTGTACTCCGTGGACACCTACAACAGCTATCTGGTGGTCGACACCGCGGCGGAGTTCCAGCGCAAGCTCACCGCCAGGCAGGCCGACCAGCCCTACGGCCTGGAGCTGCACCGGCAGATCGCCGAGGCGCACGGTGTGCCGTTCGCGATCAGCGACTGGAGCAACAACGGCGACCCGAAGGACGAGGGCAGGGGTGGCGAGGCGCCGGAGTACATGCGCCAGATGAACGCCTGGTTCCGTCAGCACGCCGGCGACCCGAAGCACCCGGCGGCGGGCACGCTGCTCTACGAGGTGCAGTTCAACCTGTTGGACCGGTTCATCCTCCTGCCCACCCGGCATCAGCCGAAGACCGCGGCCGCCTACCGGTCCCTGACCTGGGGCCGCTGAACGGCGATCCGCGCGAGCTGCCCCCCGGTCGCGGCGAGCAGGTCGGGAGGGGACAGCTCGACGTCCAGACCGCGGCGCCCCGCGCTCACCAGCACGGTGGGCAGGTCGCCGGCGGAGGCGTCCAGGACCGTGGTCAGCCGGCGTCGCTGCCCGAGCGGGCTGATCCCGCCGACCACGTAGCCGGTGGCCCGCTCGGCGAGGCCGGGGTCGGCCATTGCCGCGCGCTTGCCGCCGACCGCGTCGGCCAGGGCCTTCAGGTCGAGCTGGGCCGTCACCGGCAGCACCGCGACGGTGAGGGCGCCGTCCACCTCGGCCAGCAGGGTCTTGAACACCCGTGCCGGGTCGACGCCCAGGGCCTGTGCTGCCTCGACCCCAAAGGCCAGGCCCCGGGCATGGGCGGTGGCGTCGTGGTCGTAGCTGTGCAGGGTGTGGGCCACCCCGGCCCGCACCAGCGCGGTGATCGCGGGTGTCGCGGCGCCGCCTCGTCTGCCCACCGGTCGCCCGCGCTCAGTTCGGGCTGGTCGCGGCCCGCGAC
>JBAPWU010000172.1:0-9799 GCA_049283855.1 Kineosporiaceae bacterium | reverse complement strand
TCAATACCGGCGAGGAGGGCGAACTCGTTGTCCACCCGCAAGGGACAGGACCCGCCGCTCGACGGCCTCTTGAGAGGCCCTCCTCGCCGCCACCCCACCACCAGGCTTGTTCAGTGGCGTCCTAGGGTGAGTCGACCCCGTCTGCGCAGGAGGTCGGCATGCACCGTCGTCTCACGGCCCTGGCCGCCGCTGCTGCCCTGGGCGTGGTTCCCGGCGTGGTGCTGGCCGCCCCGGCGTCCGCGGCACCCGCCGACCAGGTGTGGTTGGGCTTCGACGACGGCGCGGTCGGTCAGCCGCTGGCCACGGTGACCAACGGCGGCACCCTGGCCGCCGAGACCCGGCAGAGCGTGGTCACCCTGAACGGCGGGTCGCTGACCGTCGGCGGGTCGGTCGCGGGGCAGGGGACCTCGGCCGACTTCCCCGCCTTCTCGGCGTCGTCGACGGGCCGCCGGGCGATCATCAAGGTGACCAACAGCGGCAGCACGGATCGGCTGGCTCCGGGCACGGCCCGGTTCGAGTTCGGCGCCGACGTGATGATCGACGCGACCAATGCCAGCGCTGCCGGCGGGAGCACGGACAACGGCAACAACGTGATCCAGCGCGGCCTGTACAACGACGCGGCCCAGTTCAAGATCCAGGTGGACGCGCGCAGGCCCAGTTGCCGGATCAAGGGCAGCTCCGGGGCGGTGGAGGTCACGTCCCGGACCAGCCTGACCCCGGACACCCAGTGGTACCGGTTGACCTGCCTGCGCACGGTCGGATCCCCGAACGACACGGTGACCCTGACGGTGACCCCGATCGCCGCGGACGGTGCGCCGGGCATCACGGTCTCTGACGCGAGGTCGGGGCCGGTCGGCCGGGCGGCCTACGCGATCGGCGTCCCGCTGTCGGTGGGCGGCAAGCTGAAGAGCAGCGGCGCCGTCAACACCAGCGCCTCCGACCAGTTCAACGGCCGGATCGACAACGCGGTGCTGCGGATCGGCTAGTGCAGGTGGGCGCCCTTCGGGTCGTACAGGGGAGCCCGGGCGACCACCCCGCCCACCCAGTCGCCGAACAGGTCCAGCTCCACCGAGGTGCCCTCGCCGGCGTGCTCGACGGGCAGGTAGGCGTAGGCGATCGAGCGATCCACGGTGTACCCGAAGCCGCCGGAGGTGACCCGGCCCAACACCCGCGGGGTGCCGCGCAGCCGCACCGGTTCGCTGCCGAGGACGACCCGGCGCGCGTCGTCCAGCGTGATGCAGGCCAGCTTCCGCCTGGCCCCGGCGGCCTTCGCGGCACGGAGCGCGTCGTCCCCGATGAAGCCCTCGGGGCTGGCCGGGTGGTCCAGCTTCACGCAGAACCCGAGGCCCGCCTCGTAGGGCGTGGTCTCTGGGGTGATGTCGGTGCTCCAGACCCGGTAGCCCTTCTCCAGACGTAGGGATTCGATCGCCCGGTAGCCGCAGGCGGTCACCCCGTCGGGCCGGCCGGCCTCCCACATGGTGCGCCACAGGGCTGGGCCGTACTCGGCCGAGGCGTACAGCTCCCAGCCCAGCTCGCCGACGAAGGTGACCCGCAGCGCGCGGACCGGGACGTCGCCGACGGTCAGCTCCTGCGCGGTCATGAACGGAAAGGCCTCGTCACTGAGATCGGCCGGGGTGCAACGGGTCAGGATGTCGCGGGCCCGCGGGCCCCACAGGGCGAAGGTCACGTACTGCCCGGTGACGTCGCTCAGGCTCACCGCCGCGTGCAGGGCGCGCGCCTGGGTCCGCAGCCAGGCCAGGTCGTGCCCGCCGAAGGCCGTCCCGGTGACCACCAGGAACGCCTCCTCGGCCAGCCGGGTGACCGTCACGTCGGCCTCGATGCCGCCGCGGTGGTTGAGCATCTGGGTGTAGGTCACCGCGCCGACGTCGCGGGCCACCACGTTGTCGCAGCAGCGTTCCAGCAGCCGCGCGGCGTCCGGGCCGGCGACGGCGAGCTTGGCGAAGGAGGTCTCGTCGTACAACCCGGCCCGCTCCCGGGTGGCCCGGTGCTCGACAACGGTGGCGGGCGACCACATCCGACCCGCCCAGCCCTGCGGGCGCAGCGACTCCTCGGCCGCGTCGTTGCCGGAGGCGTTGTGGCCGTAGTGGTTCACCCGCTCCCAGCCGGACTTCTCCCCGAACGAGGCGCCGTGCTGGGCGTGCCAGGCGTACACCGGGGAGGTGCGCAGCGGCCGCCCCGCCTCGCGTTCCTGCCCGGGGTAGCGGATGTCGTAGTAGGTGCGGTAGTTCTCCAGGGTGCGGGCCAGGGTGTACGAGGGCGAGCGGTAGGCCTGCCCGAACCGGCGCACGTCCATGTGCCACAGGTCCATCCCGGGGTCGCCGTCCAGGATCCAGTCGGCCATCACCCTGCCGATGCCCCCGGCGCCGGCGATGCCGTGCGCGCAGAACCCGGCCGCGACGAAGAAGCCGGGCACCTCGGTCGGGCCCAGGCAGAACTCGTTGTCGGGGGTGAACGCCTCGGGCCCGTTGATGAGCGTGCGGATCGGGGCGTCGGCCATCGCCGGCACCCGCACCGCCGAGTTCGCGGTGATCTCCTCGAACCGGGCCCAGTCCGCGGGCAGCAGCCTGCCGTTGAACTCGGCGGGGACGTCGTCGTACGACGTGGAGCTCGCCGTCCAGGGGGCGGGGTCGCGCTCGTAGCCGCCCATCAGCAGCCCGTCGACCTCC
This sequence comes from Kineosporiaceae bacterium, assembly GCA_049283855.1. Lineage (GTDB taxonomy): Bacteria > Actinomycetota > Actinomycetes > Actinomycetales > Kineosporiaceae > JADJPO01. Next base: position 7,112 of record JBAPWU010000172.1, on the reverse strand, counting down.
TGGCGCCAGTAGACGAGCAGATCGGGGTCACGCAGGGTCGGCAGCGGCGCGTCCCGCCGGCTGAGCAGTCCGGGCAGGAACGCATCGGTCACCAGGTACTGGTGGGACATCGGCACGACCGGCACCCGGACGCCGACCATCCGGGCGATCTGCGCGGCGAACATGCCGCCGCAGTCGACCACCACCTCGCAGGACAGGTCGCCCCGGTCGGTGCGGACCGTGCGCACCGCGCCGCCGCGGGGGTCCCGGTCGATGCCGAGAACCCTTGTCCGGGTGTGGATCCGCACCCCCAATGTCCTGGCACTGGCGGCCAGCGAGGTGCACAGCGAGGAGGGGTCGAGATAGCCGTCGCTGGCCAGCCAGGCCGCACCCAGCACGCCGTCCAGGTCGATCAGCGGGAACATCTCGCCCGCCTCGGCCGGTGAGATCTCGACCAGCGGCAGGTCGTAGGTGCGGGCCCAGCTGATCTGGCGCCGGATCTCCTCCATCCGCTCGGGGGAGGAGGCGAGCTTGATCCCGCCGCTCTCGATCCAGCCCGGAGGATGGTCGCCGGCCTGGAGCCGGCGATAGAGCTCGACCGAGTACATGTTCATCCGGGTCAGCGTCGGGTCGGCCCGCAACTGGCCGACCAGGCCTGCGGAGTGGAACGTCGATCCGCTGGTCAGTTCCGAGCGCTCGAGCAGGACGACGTCACGTTCCCCGCGTTCGGCCAGGTGGTAGGCGACGCTGGCGCCGCCCACCCCACCACCGATGATCACGATTCGGGCTGCGCTGGGCAGGTCCGGCCGTCCGGACGGCGCGGGTTCGGTCACGAGCGGCAATCTATGCCCGCCGCGGGCCCTTGGGCAGCCGGAGCGCGCAGGTGCTCAGGAGGCCGCTGCGGCGACCCTCACGCCGAAGCCGACCAGGGCCACGCCGACCACCGACTCGACCGTGCGGACGACCCGGCGACGGCTGAGCAGCCTGCGGGCGCGGCCCACGCCCGCGGCGACGAGGGCGAACCAGACCAGGCCGAGGACGGCGTGGATGCCGGACAGCAGCATCCCCCAGACCACCAGGTGGCCGCCCGGCGGAAGGAACTGCGGAAGCAGCGACAGGTAGAAGACGCCGATCTTGGGGTTGAGCAGGTTGGTCACCAGCCCGGTGCCGTACCCGCGCACGACGGCCCGCGCCTCGGGCGCCGACGGCCCGGACGACGCGGCGGCCGGAGGCCCGGCGAGGTCTGCCCCGAGACCACGGCCGCGGGACAGGATCGAGCGCAACCCGAGAAGGACCAGGTAGGCCGCGCCGAACCAGCGAAGCAGGTCGTAGGCGACGGGGGAGGAGGCGACCACGCTGGCGAGGCCCGCGGAGGCGGCGGCACCCCAGATCACCGTTCCGGTGCTCACGCCCGCCCCGGCCGCCACTGCGGGTCCGGTGCCGTCCCGCACGGCCGCGCGCAGCACGAGCATGGTGTCGGCACCTGGCAGCAGGGTGAGGCCGACGACCAGGGTCAGCCAGGCGAGCAGAGCAGCCGTCGTCACGCACCGACGCTACCGGTCACCGCCTCACCCCAGTGGAAGGATCGTGCGTCGTGCGCTGGCTGCCCGACATCGAACCGCTGCGCCGTCACCCGGCCTATCGCCGCCTGTACACCGGGTTCACCCTGTCCGGGATCGGGTCGCAGATGGCCACCGTGGCCATCGGGTTGCAGGTCTACGCGATCACCTCCTCGACCGCCGCGGTGGGGCTGGTCGGTGTCTTCGCCCTGGTGCCCCTGGTGGCGATGGGCCTGTACGGCGGCGCGCTCGCCGACCACCACGACCGCCGGATCGTGGCCACGGCTGCTCAGGCGGTGGCCTGGGCGACCAGCATCGTGTGCGCCGTGCAGGCCTGCCTGGGCAACGAGCGGGTCTTGGTGCTGTACCTGCTGGTCGCGTCCTGGAACGGGGCCTACGCCGTGAGCTCACCGGCGCGCTCGAGTATCTACCCGCGCATCCTGCCCGCCGCGAGCCTGCCCGCGGCCAACGCCCTGTCGGTGTTCGCGATGAACAGCACGATGACCGTGGGGCCGCTGCTGGCCGGGGTTCTGATCGACTGGCGGGGCTTCACCGCGGCCTATCTGGGTGACGCGCTGATCACCACGGCCGCGCTGTGGGGGCTGTGGCGCCTCGGCCCCATCCCACCGGAACCCGACGAGGCCGGCGACCCCGGTGCTGCGGAACCGGTGCAGCGCGCCGGGTTCCGCTCGGTGTGGGACGGATTGCGCTTCCTGGCCACCCGGCCGAACGTGCGGATGACGTTCGTGGCCGACATCGCCGCAATGGTGCTCGCGCAGCCCCGGGTGCTGCTGCCCGCCGCAGGGGCGGTGATTCTCGGTGGTGGAGCGAGCACGGTCGGTGCTCTCTACGCTGCTGCGGCGATCGGCGGCGTGGTGGCGATGCTGTTCTCCGGCCCTCTGGGCCGGTGCTACCGGCAAGGGCTGGCGATCATGATCAGTGTCGCCGGGTGGGGCGTCGGCATCGCCGGGCTGGGCCTCGCGCTGCTCAGCGCCGGCGGACCGCTGACCCAGCAGCAGGCGTTCTGGGTCGCGGCCCTGGCGGTGGGATTCGCCGGCGCCTGCGACGCGGTGTCGGCGGTCTTCCGCACCACGATCCTGCAGACCGCGGCACCGGACCGGATGCGTGGGCGGCTGCAGGGGGTGTTCATCGTGGTGGTGGCGGGCGGCCCGCGCCTGGGCGACCTGCTCGGCGGATCGGTGGCCGCCGCGGTGGGCGAGGGGTGGACTGCGGTGCTCGGCGGCCTGGCCTGTATGGGCGCGATCGGCCTGCTGGCCGTGGTGCAGAGCGGCTTCCTGCGCTACGACTCGCGGCACCCAGTGCCATGACACCGTTCTCGGCTGTCGTGACGCCGCCGCAAGAACGCTGTCCGCGTGTGTCGAACGGGTGACGGTTGACGCACGTTGTCGGTGATCTCTGGACCATATGCCCGGCGTGCCCCTAGAGTCCGGCCACCGTCCCGGGGTGGGACGGGCGAGGAGCGGGTGCGTGACGACGCCGACGCGGGGCAACGGCTCGCCGCCGGTGGCAGGGTCCGAGGACCTGTCACCGGAGGTGCGGGCGCGCCTGAACGCGGTGCCGGTCCTCGCGGGTGGCGCCTGGCACGCCGAGGTGCTGACCGGGGGCCTGACCAACCACAACTACGCGGTGACCCTGGGCGGGAAGCGCTATGTGGCGCGGCTGTCGAACCCCACCGGGGCGCTCCTGGCCATCGACCGCGACGCCGAGCATGCGTGTTCGGTGGCGGCGGCCAGCACCGGGGTCGCACCCCGGGTGGTGGACTACGCGCCGGACGTCGGGGTGCTGGTGATCGAGTGGATCGAGGGTCGCACGTTCTCGCCCGAGGACCTGCGCGACCCGGCCACCGCGCCCGCGGTGGCCGTCGCGCTGAAGCGGCTGCACGGCGGGCCCCACTTCCCGGTGGACTTCGACATGTTCGCCATCCAGCGCCGGTACCTGGACGTGGTGCGGCGCAACGGGTACCGCCTGCCCGAGCGCTACCTGGAGTTCATGCCCGCGGTGCAACGGATCCAGCGGGCGCTCGCAGCGCGGCACGAGGGCACGGTGCCCTGTCACAACGATCTGCTGGCCGCCAACCTGATCGACGACGGGCGGCAGGTGTGGTTGATCGACTACGAGTACGCGGGCAACAACGACGCGTGCTTCGAGTTGGGGAACCTGTGGAGCGAGTCGAACCTCGACGACACCCGGCTCGACGAACTGGTGGAGCACTACTACGGAAGGGCCCTGCGCCACAAGGTGGCCAGGGCGCGGTTGTGGGGCCTGATGTCGAAGTATGGGTGGACGCTGTGGGGGGCCATCCAGGCCGGCGTGAGCACCCTGGACTTCGACTTCTGGTCGTGGGGGATGGAGAAGTACGACCGGGCCGTGGCCGAGTTCGACGGCCCCGACCTGGAGCGCTGGCTCGCCGATGCCCAGCGCGAGGACTGACACCCGATGTCTGACATTCCCTCAGGCCCGACGGAAGGACACGCGCAGTGGCAGATCTGTCCCAGCTGAGTGACGACGAGCGACGCCTCGCCGAACTCGGCTACAAGCAGGAACTCAGCCGAACCTGGTCGGGGTTCTCGAACTTCGCCATCTCGTTCTCGATCATCTCGATCCTGGCCGGGTGTTTCACCACCTTCTTCCAGGCGTGGAACAACGGTGGTCCGGTGGCCATCTCCTGGGGCTGGCCGATCATCTCCGTGTTCATCCTGATCATCGGGTTCTGCATGTCCGAGCTGGTCTCGGCCTACCCGACGTCGGGCGGCATCTACTGGTGGGCCTCCAAGCTCGGCGGGGTCAAGGCCGGCTACTACACCGGCTGGTTGAACCTGATCGGTCTGCTGGCCATCGTGGCCTCGGTCGCCTACGGCTGTGCGACGTTCTTCGACCTGGCGTTCTCCCGGTTCAGCGACTCCTGGGCCGCGGGCTACTCCCTGCAGCGGACCTTCCTGCTGTTCCTGGTGGTGCTCGTGCTGGTGTCCGCGGTCAACATCTTCAGCAGCCACCTGTTGGCGATCATCAACAACGTCTCCGTGTGGTGGCACGTCGCCGGATCCGTCGTGGTGGTCGCGATCCTGTGGCTGATCCCGGACAGGCACTCGAGCGCCGACTACGTCTTCACGGGCCACGTGAACAACACCGGTGGGCTGTTCGGCGGCTCGCACAGCGGGTTCGGGTTCTGGTTCTACATCCTCCCGCTCGGCTTCCTGCTCACCCAGTACACGATCACCGGGTATGACGCGTCGGCCCACCTGTCCGAGGAGACCCAGGGTGCGGCCAACTCGGCGGCCAAGGGTATCTGGCAGTCGATCTTCTACTCGGCCATCGGCGGCTACGTGCTGCTGCTGTCGTTCGTGTTCGCCGTGCAGGACGGTGACGCGGTGACCAAGGGCGGGGGCGGCGTCCAGGTGGTCTTCGACCAGGCGCTGGGCAACAAGTGGTCCGGGATCGTGCTGCTGATCGCCGCCAGCGGGCAGTTCTACTGCACGACGGCCTGCCTGACCTCGACCACCCGCATGCTGTACGCGTTCAGCCGTGACGGCGCCGTGCCCGGCGCGCAGTACTGGTCGAAGCTCAACGCGAAGAAGGTCCCAGTGAACGGGGTGATCGTCTCCGCTGTGGTCGCGGTGCTGCTCACCCTGCCCGCCCTGATCGAGATCAACATCGGCACGGAGGCGGAGCCGATCATCGTCAGCTACGCCTTCTCGGCCGTCGTCTCGATCGGTGTGATCGGGCTGTACCTCGCGTTCGCGATCCCGATCTGGCAGCGCTGGCGGGCCGGGGACTCCTTCCAGCAGGGATCGTGGAATCTCGGCACCAAGTGGAAGTGGCTGGCGCCGCTGGCCGTCGCCGAGATCGCGATCACCTCGGTGTACTTCATCATGCCGTTCACCCCCGCCGGCACCCCGGGCTTCATGCGTGGTCTGCTCGGTGCCGAGGGGACGGACACGGTGCCGTTCGACTGGAAGTTCGTGAACTACACCCCCGTCGTCACCGGTGGCGCGCTGGTGCTGCTGTGGATCGGCTGGCACCTCTCGGCCAAGAAGTGGTTCACCGGGCCGAAGCACACGATCGAGCTGCCGCCCGGCGTGACCGCGGCCGACGAGCTCGAGTTGGAGCACGAGCACAAGGGGTATCTGACCGGCGAGCACGACACGCCGTGACCGCCTGACCCGGGCGGCGAGCGATCAGTCCTCGGGCAGGTGCTCCGGCGTCCTGCCCGAGGACTGACCGCTGTGAGTGGACGGTGCCGGCGGCGCGGCGGCGTCCCGCATCCGCAGGTCCTTGCCCGGATCGGCGGGTGCGCAGCAGCCGTTCTTCAGCCGGAGCCGGCCGGTCAGAACGCCGACGGTGAGGATCGCCAGGTACAGCACGGCCGCAGTCAGGAACAGGTAGCGCATGTGGTCATCGTGGGGTAGCGGGCGCAGCCGGGCAAGCAACGGTCCAGTCCGCGCGATGCCCTCGGTCCCCTGGCGTGTCGCAGGGGATCGGAGTCGAATAGGGGTGGGAGACGCTCAGGGAGGTGGCCCGATGAAGGCGACGATCGGCGACCGGCTCGTGGTCAGCGCGACGCATGTCGACGGCCCGGTGCGCGACGGCGAGGTGATCGAGGTCCGGGGACCGGACGGGGAGCCGCCGTATCTGGTGCGCTGGTCGGACGGGCACGAAGGACTGTTCTTCCCCGGTTCGGACGCACACGTACAACACGTGCCGGCGCCCTAGCCGGCAGAGAAGGGCGGCCGCTGGTCGAGCCTCAGCGAGAGCCGGCCGGCGGTCCGCCAGGTGCGGGCCAGGAGGTCGGAGTCCTCCGGCGTGATCAGGTTGCCCATCACCCGCAGCGCCAGCTTCATCAGGGGGCGTGAGCGCATTCCGACCGGGCCGGTGGCGGAGATGAAGCCCGGCACGGTGAGCAGCCCGGCCAGTCGGCGGGCGACCGAGAAGGCCTCGCCGTAGTGCCGGCGCAGCAGGGCGGGCCACGCCCCGTCCAGCCCCCCGGCGAGCGCGGCCGGATCGACCAGCAGGTCGGCAGCCATCCGGCCCGTCTCCAGGCCGTAGTCGATCCCCTCGCCGTTCAGCGGGTTCACGCACCCGGCCGCGTCGCCGACCAGGACCCAGTTGGGGCCGGCGACCCCCGACACCGCCCCGCCCATCGGCAGCAGTGCCGACCAGGGCGCCCGCACGGCGCCCTCCAGCTCCCATTCCTCCCGCCGCAGCTCGGCGTAGTGGTCGAGCAGGTGGCGCAGGTTCACCTCGGCCGGACGCCGCGCGGTGGCCAGGGTGCCTACCCCGATGTTCACCTCGCCGCCGGCGAGGGGGAACACCCAGCCATAGCCCGAGAGCACCTCGTCGTCCCGACCGCGCAGTTCGAGGTGGGAGGAGATCCAGGGGTCCTCGCTCCGCCCGGACTTCACGTACGCGCGGGCGGCCACCCCGTAGGCGGTGTCCCGGTGCCACTCTCGGCCGAGCATCCGGCCGAGCTGGGAGCGGGCGCCGTCCGCCACCACCAGCCGCCGGCAGTGCACCGTGCGCGGCCCGGATGCGGTGGCGAAGGTGACCTCGCCGACC
>JBAPWU010000171.1:0-1911 GCA_049283855.1 Kineosporiaceae bacterium | reverse complement strand
GGCCCGGCACGGCGGGCAGCGGCTCAGCGCAGGGCGGCGAGGCGGTCCAGGGGGAGGGCGTGCACGGTGGCGCCGCGGTGCCCGGTCATGGTCTCCGCCGTGCAGAGGGCGTTCCAGATCGCCTCCTCGGTGGCCTCGGCCACCGCGAGGAACAGCGGGGTCATCGCCTCGTGGGGCAGGGTGTGCACCGGGACCGGCCCCAGCGCCGCAGCCGGGACGCGATTGCCGGTGGCCACGGCGAGGAAGATGTCGCCGCTGCTGTCGGAGCCGAACCCGCCGACCCGGGCCACGCCGACCGTGGCCCGGCGGGCGAGCCGGGTGCACTGGTCGGCGAGCAGCGGCGCGTCGGTGGCGACCACCACGATGATCGACCCGGTGTCGGCCGGGGTGTCGCCCGGCGGCAGCGGCACCACCGAGGCGTCGATCACGGTGCCCACCGGGCGGCCGTCGAGGCGGAGCAGTTCGCGGTGGCCGTAGTTGGCCTGCACCAGCACCCCGACCGTGTACTGCTCGCCCGCCGCCCGGACCAGGCGGGACGACGTGCCGATCCCCCCCTTGAAGCCGTGGCAGACCATGCCGGTGCCGCCGCCCACATTGCCCTCGGCCACCGGACCGCGACCGGCCGGCGAGGCGGCCGCGTCCAGGGCCTGGTGCACGTGCTCGGCGGTGAGCCCGCGGGCGTGGATGTCGTTCAGCACGCCGTCCCAGGTCTCACCGACGAGCGGCAGGCACCAGTCCAGGTCCGGCTGCCGGGCGGCCTCGGCGGCCACCAGTTCGTCGCGCACGAGGCCGACCTGGTCGGTGTTGGTGATCGCGATGGGTCCGCCGACCAGCCCGCTCTCGGCCAGCCAGTGCGACCCGGTCAGCTCGCCGTTGCCGTTGAAGGAGAACAGGCCGCCGTGGGCCAGGTCGTCGAGCTCGCCGATCGGACGAGGAAGGATCACCGTCACCCCGGTGCGGACCACCCGCGGCTCGTCCTCGATCACCGTGGCGTGCCCCACCGACACCCCCGGGACGTCGCTGATCGTGTTCCACGGCCCCGTCGGCAGTGTGCCCAGGCCGAATCCCACCTCGCGCAACCGTCGCCGCCGGCTCATGTCGTCCATGGCGTCCAGCCCTTCGCCGTCGTGCCCTGGGTCAGGAGGGTAGGGCGTCCGGCCGCCGCCGTGTCTGGCCCGCGGGGGAGGCGGGCCGCGCCCGCTCGGCGAGCGGCGCTAGCATCGGGGCGGGCGGAGACGCCCTGCCGTTCGAGAAGGGATCGTCGTGACCCGCATCCGCACCCCCCGCCGCGTCGCACTGCTCGGTGCGGGAATGTCGCTCCTGGCCGCCGTGACCGGTTGTGGCTCGTCCGAGGCGGGCGCGGCCGCGGTGGTCGACGGCCGGCGGATCACGGTCGCGGACGTGCAGAAGGCCACCTCCGACATCCAGGCGTTCACCGGGCAGCAGGTCTCCCAGCGCCAGGTCCTGTACTTCCTGATCATCGGGCCGCGGGTGGTGGACGCCGCCGCATCCGCCGGGATCGGGGTCTCGGCGTCCGATGCCCGCACCATGCTGGTGCAGAAGGTGGCCGAGCCGAGCGAGCCTGCGGTGGCGGCGATCCGCGCGAACGAGTCGGTCAATCGGCTCAGCCAGCTCGGCGAGGACAAGAGCAAGCCGATCATGGACGGTCTGCTCGCCGGGCTGAGGGCCGCGGACATCGACGTCAGTCCCCGGTACGGCACGTTCGACAAGCAGACGGTGACGATGGGGACGCTGAAGGAGAACTGGCTGGCCCCCACCCCGAGTGCCAGCGGTTCCTGACCGGGTGGGTCCGCTCGCGCCCGGGCGCATCGTCCTGCTGGTCACCAGCCCCCGCACGGCGCCGGGGCAGCTCACCTGGCCCGCCTGGGATCAGCTCCGCCGGGCCGACGC
>JBAPWU010000170.1:0-1976 GCA_049283855.1 Kineosporiaceae bacterium | reverse complement strand
CCCGCCGGCCGATCCGAACCGCCGGATGACCATCGGCCTGGTGGTGATGCTGTTCGTGCTCAGCATGTTCGCCGGCCGGCTGATCCAGTTGCAGGGGCTGGACGCCTCGGCCCTGGCCACGGCGGCGCTGGACACCCGCCAGGTCAGCATCGAACTGCCCGCCCGGCGCGGCGACATCACCGACGCCGCGGGCGCCGTGCTGGCCGCCACCGTGGACCGCCGTGACGTCCGCGTCGATCAGACCCTGGTGCACCTCTACCCCAAGGGCGGGCTGCCCGGCGCTGCGGCCGCGCTGGCGCCGCTGCTGCAACTCAGCGTGGACGCGGCGACCGCCAAGCTCACCGGCACCTCGCGGGGGGCCTACCTGGCCCGCAGCATCGAGCCCGATCTGGCCCGCAGGGTGCTCAAGCTGCAGATCCCGGGCATGGACATCCCCCAGGCCAGCAGCCGGACCTACCCGGCCACCGACCTGGCCGCCAACGTGCTCGGCTTCGTCGCCGCCGACGGCAAGGCCTACGGCGGCGTCGAGGGCGGGTTCGATGCCGTCCTCGCCGGCACCGCCGGGTCGATCACCTACGAGCGCGGCAAGGACGGCACCCGCATCCCCACCGGGGCCAACAGCGAGGTCGAGCCCCGCGACGGCGGCAACGTCCGGCTCACCATCGACCGCGACCTGCAGTGGAAGGCCCAGCAGCTGCTCGAGGCCAAGGTGCGCCAGACCGAGGCCGAGTCCGGCTCGATCGCGGTGGTGGACCCCAGGACCGGGCAGGTGCTCGCCCTGGCCACGGCACCGACCTTCGACCCGAACCAGCCCGGCAAGGCCCCCGAGTCCGCGCGCGGCAACCCTCCGCTGCTCGACGTGTTCGAGCCCGGATCGACCTCGAAGGTGATCACCCTCTCCGCGGCGCTGGAGGAGGGCACCGCCCAGCCCCTGACCCAGGTGACCGTTCCCAACCGGCTGAAGCGGGCCGACCGGAGCTTCCGGGACGCGGAGGAGCACGGGGTGGAGAGGCTCACCGCCGCCGGCGTGCTCGCCAAGTCGAGCAACATCGGCACGATCATGTTGGGTGAGAAGGTGCCCGCGGCCACGATGGAGCACTACCTGCGCCAGTTCGGCCTCGGCGCCAAGACGGGGGTCGGCCTGCCCGAGTCCGCGGGCATCCTGGCTCCGGCGAGTGCGTGGAGCGGGTCGCAGCGCTACACGGTGCTGTTCGGCCAGGGGCTGTCCCTGAACACCGTGCAGGCGGCCCAGGTGTTCGCGACCATCGCCAACGACGGGGTGCGGATCCCGCCGTCGATCGTCGCGGGGTACACCGCGCCCGACGGCACCTACCACGCCACCCCGGCCGGCGCCCCGGTGAAGGTGCTCAGTCCCCAGACCGCCCGATCGGTGCGCCAGATGATGGAGGGAGTGGTGGTCGAGGGCGGTACCGCGGTCAAGGCCGCCGTCCCCGGGTACCGGGTGGCCGGCAAGACCGGCACCGCGCAGCGGGCCGTTGCCGGCGGGTACCGTGGGTACACGGCCAGCTTCATCGGGATGGCTCCGGCCGAGAACCCGGCCCTGGTGATCGCGGTCATCCTTCAGAATCCGGTCCGTGGGCACTATGGCGGTGAGGTGGCCGCGCCGGTGTTCAGTGAACTGATGACCTATGCCCTCGCCCACCGCAAGGTGCCGCCCAGCACCAGCAAGAGCCCCGAGATCCCGACCACCTGGCACTGACGAGTAGCCTCGATCCGTGCCGACCCCCGGCGGACCACGCCCCTCCCATCTGCCCGCACGACACCTGCGCGAGGTGGCCGACCAGGTGCAGGGCGTCGTCCACGACCCATCACGGGCAGACCCGGCCGTCGTGGCGCCGCAGACCCTCGTGAGCGGAGTGAGCCTTGGCTCGGGCACGGTGCGCCCCGGTGACCTGTACGCGGCCCTGCCGGGGCAGCGGGTGCACGGCGCCGACTTCGCCGGGGCTGCGCATGCC
>JBAPWU010000169.1:0-8351 GCA_049283855.1 Kineosporiaceae bacterium | reverse complement strand
GCGGGTCGGTGACCACCCGGCGTCCGGCCGAGAGGAGGCCGCCGACGAGGCCCGGGGCGTGGCGCACCGACTCGACGGCGCCGTGCATGGTCAGCCCGAGCCGGTCCGGCTCGCCCGGTTCGGCGAGTTGGACCGGTTGCGGGGCGACGGGCTTGTGCTCGGTGTGCGTGCGGGTGCGGCTCTGCACGGCCGACAGCAGCTGGACGGCGCCCAGCCCGTCGGTCAGCGAGTGGTGCAGCTTGAGGAAGTACGCGGCCCGGGCTCCCCCTGCGTCGCCGTCCCCGGCCAGGCCCTCGACGAGGGTTGCCTCCCACAGCGGCCGGGTCCGGTCGAACGGCGTGATCGCCAGGGACTGGACGAGTTCCAGCAGGTCGGCCATCGTGTTGCGCGACCCCAGCTCGATCCGGCGCAGGTGGTAGCCGAGCGTGAAGTGGGCATCGGCGGACCAGGCCGGCGGCCCGGTGGGCAGCAACGGCTCGACCACCCGCTGCCGGGTGCGCGGCACCAGGGACGTGGCCCATTCGTGTGCCGCAACCAGCCGGTCCCACCCCGGGGAGCAGTCGAGCAGCAGCAGGCTGCAGATCGTCGAGGAGTGCTGCGGGTGCCGCTCCGAGCGCCACATCGTGGTCTCGAGCTCGTTCATCTTCTCGGCGCGGCCCCACTGCCCGGCCGCCGCCCAGGCGGCGCGATTGCGGGCCTGCGCGGCGTCCTCCGCCGACTCCGGCCTCACCCCTGGTTCGCGCATCTGCCCTCACCGTTCCCTGTCGTCCTGCGGCCAGTCGGCCAAGGTGCGCTCGAACGCGCGATGCAGGGCTGCCACCTGGCCGTCCAGCGTCTCCAGGGTCCAGTCGTGCACCGGCGGCAGCACGCACACCTCGACCACCCCGGGCCGGATCACCCTGGCATGGCGCGGCAGGATCTCGCCGGTGTTGCGCAGCACCACGCCCACCACCGGCACCCCGGCCTGGATCGCCAGGTGGAAGGCCCCCTTGCGGAACCGGCCCAGCACCGGCGTCGGCGCCCGGGTGCCCTCGGGGAAGATCAACAGCGAGGTCCCGCCACGGATCCGCTCGGCGAGGGCGGCCAGCGTGGCCCGGGCCTGTTCGGAGTTGCTCCGGTCGATGTAGGCCGGGTCGAGCAGCACCGAGCCGAGGATCGCCCGCGGGTCGTACCGGGCCTCCTTCTTCGCCACCACGGTGAAGTCCCCCCGCAGCAGCGACGCCACGACGACCGGGTCGATCGCGCTCTGGTGGTTGGCCACCACGATCGCCGGGCGGGCGCCGTCCAGGTGGTGTGACCCGTTGACCGTCACCCGGACCCCAGCCAGCCACAGCGCACTGTCGCAGGCCAGCGCGATGCCGCTGTTGATGCCGCGGCGCCGGCTGCCGGTCACCACGCCGAGCGCCGCCCCGGTCATCACACCGAGGTTCATGCCGCCGAGTGCCAGCGCGGTACGCGCCAGCGACACCACGTCGCCTCCCGGCGGGTCGCGCAGGTCGAGCACCGGCCAGCCGAACCGGCCCGCCGCGTCGCGCAGCCCGGCGTCCGGGCTCAGGGCCACCGGGTGGCCCACGGTGGCGAGGAAGTCGATGTCCTCCACCCCGTTCCCGTAGCCGTGGCTGCGCATCAGGTCGACGCCGTGGGCGCGGGCGAACGCACGCACCCCGCGCGCCTTGCCCGGACCCCAGAGCATCCGGCCCCGGGTCCTGCCGGTGAGCACGCCGTCGCGTGCCTCGAGTCGGGTGCAGACCAGGTGCTCGATGCCGAGATCCCTTGCCACCGGCCGGATCTGGTACTCGGTGGCTGCCGAGGAGACCGCCACGGTGTGGCCCATCCGCTGGTGGGCGCGGACCAGCTCGCGGGCCTCGCGCCGGATCGTCCCCGCGATCTTCTGAACGAACAGCCGCTCGCCGAGGTCGGCGAGGGTGTCCTCGGTCTGGCCCGCGAGCGCCTCGAACGCCAGGCCGCCCCCCTTGAGCGGGTCGCCGCCCAGGTAGGTGCCGTCGACCGCAGCGACGACCGTCCTGACCGCGGTGCGCAGCCCGATGTCGCCCCGCCGCACCCCGTCCGTGAAGAACGCGTTGGCGGTGAACCCGGCGACCAGGGTGCCGTCGAGGTCGAAGAAGGCGCCGACCTCGGGCCCGGACGACCCGGCGGCGATCGCCTCCAGATGCTCACGCAGGTCCACGGCTCTCCTCCGCGCGCACGCCGTCCGAGGAGCGGGCCAGCTCGGCGATGTCCTCCAGCTGCCGGACGACGCCGCCGACCTCCGCGAGGAACGCCCGCCGCCGCTCGGCGAGGCCCCGACCGTCCTGGTCCGTGCCGGTCAGCAGCCCGCGATGGCCGGCGAGCTTCAGGGCGGTACGGAACAGCTCCAGCGAGACCGACTCGGCGCTGGCGATGCGGCGCTCCAGCTCCCACTGCGCACCCACGTGCAGGGCGTCGGTCAGCACCTCCTCCTGCGCCGCGGGGTCCAGCTCGGCGTCGCCCGCGGCGACGAGCCGGTCGGCCAGCACCAGGTAGGCATCCAGGAAGGGGCGCAGCACCAGGTTGGCCAGGTGCGGCCGCGCCCCCCCGAGCAGGCTGCGGGCGTCGGCGGCGGTGAAGGCCTCGGGCAGCCCGGTGCCCGCCGGGTCGTCCGCGAGCAGCGCCAGCTCGTGCTGCAGCTCGGCCAGGAACTCGGTGCGCGAGCCGAAGAAGAACTCGAACTTGAGCAGGTCGCGCAGCCGCAGCGCCTGCTGCCAGGCCACCTCCACCGCGCCGCCCTCGACCTCCGGAGCGATCGTGGGGTCGGCGTCCTCGGCGGCCAGCAGGGCCACCTCGCCGATCGCCCGCTCCACCAGGATGTGGATCACCGTGTTGCGGTAGAAGGCGGCCACCAGGTGCTGCTCCGGGGCGATCCGCCACACCGGCTCGACCCCTGCGTCGTAGCAGGTCAGCACCCCCGAGGCCACCAGCTCGTGCAGCGCCCGGCGGATGGTCGACCGATCGGTCAGGGTCGCGGCCCCGGCCACCGGCCACCCGCGTGCCTCGATGTAGCGGGCCAGTGGCTCCACCGTGGACAGCACCCGGTCGAAGGTGAGCGCCCGGTCGGCGCCGAGCAGCGCCAGGCACACGATCGCGGTCACCGTCACCGGGGTGGCGCGGTTGATCCGGTGGCTGACGTCGAGCGCGACCCGCTCGACGCACCGCAGGGTGTCGTTGCCCTGGAGCCGCAGCTGCGCCATTCGCTCCCGCAGCGGCAGCGGCTCGCCGACCGAGAGGTAGGCCCGACCCAGTCGCTGCCGCTGCGAGCGCGCGAAGGAGACCAGCCAGCGGAAGTCCTCGGGACGCTTGCGGCCGCCGCGGGCCTCGGTGGTCATCCGGGCCACCTCGTGCAGCTGGTCGTAGACGATGGCCACCGGCACCACCATCACGTCCGGCACCTGCTCGCCCGCCGGGTCGGGGTCGGCCTCGACCGCGTCGACCAGGTAGCGCAGGATGCCGTGCGCGGGCGGGCGCAGCTTTCCGGTGCGGGTGCGGCCCCCCTCGATCGACCAGGCCAGGTTGGCCCGCCGCCGCACCAGGTGGGCGATGTACCCGCGCAGCGCCAGCCGGTACACCGGCGCCTCCTGGGTCGCCCGGCGGATGAAGATGATGCCCGTCTTGCTGGCCAGGCGCCCCAGCACCGGCAGGTCGAGGTTCGCGCCGCCGAAGGTGAAGGTCGGTGAGAACCGCCGCGTGGCCAGGGCCAGCGGCAGCACCCAGCCGTCCAGGTAGGAGCGGTGCGAGAACACCAGTGCCAGGCTGTGGCCGCGGTCCAGCACCCGCAGCCGGGCCAGCTCCTCCTCGTCGACCAGCACGTCGTGTGCACGCAACATCCACGCGCCGAACCGGTTCCACGACCGGGTGGCCCGTTCGCCGTGCGAGGCGAGCATCTCGGTGAGGTGCCGGCGCGCCTCGGTCCGAACCTGCGTCAGGGGCACCTCGTGCTGCTCGGCGTACCGCTCGAGCGCCGCCGCGAACGACGGCTCCTCGAGCAGTTCACCGGCCGAGGTCACGCGGTCCCGCCGGGGCGCACCTCGCGCCGCAGGATCTTGCCGGTCGAGCTCTTCGGCAGCTCCTCCATCAGCCAGACCTCGCGTGGGTACTTGTACGCCGCGACCCGCTCCTTGACGAACTCGAGCAGTTCCTCCGGCGTCGCGACCGCCCCCGGCCTCAGGCTCACCGCGGCGCCGATCTCCTCGCCGAGCGTGGCGTGCGGAATGCCGACCACGGCGGCCTCGGCGACCGCCGGGTGCTCGTAGAGCACCTCCTCGATCTCCCGCGGGTAGACGTTGTAGCCGCCCCGGATGATCAGGTCCTTCTTGCGGTCGACGATCGTGTAGTAGCCCTCGTCGTCCACCTGGGCCAGGTCGCCGGTGCTGAACCAGCCCTCGGCGTTGATCGCGGCCGCGGTGGCCTCGGGACGGCCCCAGTAGCCCTTCATCACGTTGTGGCCGCGGATCTGGATCTCGCCCACGCCGCCCGGGGCCACCTCCTGCCCGGCGTCGTCGACCAGGCGCATCTCGACGCCCTCGATCGGGGTGCCGATGGTGCCCGGCTTGCGCTCCCGGTCGGGGTGGTTGAACGAGGCGACCGGCGACGTCTCGGACAGGCCGTAGCCCTCCAGCACGATGCAGCCGAACACCTTCTCGAACGCGCTCATCACCTCGACCGGCATCGCCGAGCCGCCGCTGACGCACAGCCGCAGCGAGGAGGCGTCGAACGTCACCCCCTGTCCGGCTGCGTGCAGCATCGCCGCGTACATCGTCGGCACGCCCTCGAAGACCGTGACCCGGTCGCGCGCGATCACCTCCAACGCCTTCTCGGGCGTGAACCGCGGGATCAGCGTCATGCAGGCGCCCGCAGCCAGGGTCGCGTTCAGCCCCGCGGTGAGCCCGAAGACGTGGAACAGGGGCAGGCAGCCCATCACCACGTCGTCCGTGGTCAGCCTGGCCAGGGTCCGGGCGACGATCTCCTGGTTCAGGTGCAGCCCGGCATGCGTGAGCTCGGCGCCCTTCGGCTGCCCCGTCGTCCCGGAGGTGTAGAGGATCACCGCGGCATCGTCGTCCGCGCGCTCGACCAGGTCGGCGGCGGGCACCGTGGCGGCGAGCGACGCCTCGAACTCGCCCGGCGTCACGACCTGACACACCGCGCCCGCATGGGCCGCGCCGTCCTGGGCCTGCGCCGCCATGCCGTGCCAGACGAACATCAGCCTCGCGCCGGAGTCGGTCAGGTAGTAGGCGACCTCACGCGCCTTGAGCAGCGGGTTCATCGGGACGACGACCCCTCCCGCCCGCAGCACCCCGTAGGCGATCACGGCGAAGGCCGGGACGTTGGGCATCATCAGGCCGATCCGGTCGCCGGGCTGCACCCCGGCCGCGCGCACCAGGGTGGCGAGCCGCGCTGCGGCCGCATCGAGCTGGGCATAGGTGAGCACATGCTCGTCCAGCCGCAGGGCGGGGTGCTCGCCCTGGCGTCGGGCGGAGCGGGCGAGGTTGAGGGCGAGGTTGGTCATCGGGCACCGTCTGATCGGTCGTTGCGGCTGGGCATGTGCACAGCCTGCTCCGCGGGGGCCGCGCTGTCACTGGTGCCGCCGATGGAAGGCCGCGCGGGCGCACCCGAGGGTGAGGGTGGGTCGGACCGTTGTCGCTCAAGTCACGGGGCGTCCGGGCCGACAGAACCGACAGGACCGGGAGATGGTCCCGTCGTCGTGGCGCACCGCTCGGGAGGGAGGTCGCACACCGATGGCCCACGGTGCACGGGGCAGATGGATCATCGGCGCGGGCCTGATCCTCACCTGGGTGGGTTTCGTGGCCACGGTGCTCCTGCGGCCCGAGCCTGGGGAATCGGATCTGTGGTTCGACGCCGGTGCGTACAACCTCCCGTTCGCGCTCAGCGCGCTGGCCTGCTGGTGGCGGGCGCGTGCGGAGGACCGCGCCCGGTCGGGCTGGGTGATCCTCGGGGCCGGCTTCGCCGTCTTCACCGCCGGCAACCTGTACAGCAGCCTGATCGTCGGCGACCAGGACATCTACCCCTCGCCCGCGGACGGCCTGTGGCTGCTCTTCTACCTGCTGCTGTACCTCGCGATGGTGCAGCTGGTGAAGGCGAGGGTGGTCCGCTTCCTGCCCAGTCTCTGGCTGGACGGCGCCGTGGGCGGTCTCGGTGCGGCCTCGCTCGTCGCGGCCTTCGTGCTGCAGCCGGTGCTGACCCAGACCCAGGGCGCGCTGGCCGTGGTCGCGACGAATCTGGCGTACCCGGTCGCCGACATCCTGCTGATCATCTTCGTGGTCACCGCGTGGACGGTCATGGGATTCCGCAATCTCTCGTGGTGGCTGCTCGCCTCGGGGATCGCCCTGCTGTGTGCTGCGGACGTCCGGTTCCTGTTCGCGGCGGCTGCGGACACCTATGCCGAGGGGGGACTGCTCGACATCACGTGGCCGTTGAGCGCCGTCCTGATGGGTCTGGCCGCGTGCACCACCCAGGGGCACGGACCGACGGAGGTGGCCGCGAAGGCGCGCTTCCTCTTCCCCTCCGCCTTCTGCGTGACCTCGGTGGGACTGCTGGTCTACGGGCAGGGCCGCACGCTCCCGGTGGCCGCGGTCGCCCTTGCGGTGGCCTCGCTGGGCGCTGCCGCGGCCCGGGTCTTCCTCACCGTCCGCGAGGTCGCCGCGCTGGCCAGCAGCCGGCGCGAGGCGCGCACCGACGATCTGACCGGGCTGGCGAACCGCCGCCGGCTGCTGGAGTACCTGACCCTGCAGGTGGCCGACCCGGGAGCGGTCACCTCGCTGCTGGTCCTCGACCTCGACCGGTTCAAGGAGGTCAACGACGCTCTCGGACACGGCGCCGGAGACAGCCTGCTGCATGACGTCAGCCGGCGGTTGGCCCCCGTCGTCCCCGCCCCGGCCCTGCTGGCCCGGCTGGGTGGCGACGAGTTCGCCGCCGTCCTGCCCGGGACGAGCCTGGATCAGGCGTTGCGGATCGCGGAGCAGTTGAGGGAGTGCCTGGAACGCCCCTTCGCCGTCGCCGGCACGGTGTTCCCGGTGGAGGCCAGCATCGGGGTCGCGTCCGCGCCCGACCACGCGGACACGGCCGAGGGGCTGATGTCGTGCGCCGACATCGCGATGTATCGCGCCAAGCGCCAGCGCACCCGGGCGGAACCCTTCCAGCCGAGCCTCGACCGGCCCAGCATCGACCGGATGACGTTGCTCGGTGAGTTGCACACCGCACTGGCCCAGCGTCGGCTCACCCTCTGGTACCAGCCGCAGGTGGATCTGAGCACCGGGCGGGTGAGCGGGGTCGAGGCGCTGATCCGCTGGCCTCACCCCGACCGGGGGCTGGTGCCCCCCGACCTCTTCCTGCCCCTGGCCGAGCAGTCCAGCCTGATGGCCACGGTCACCGCCTTCGTGCTCGAGCAGGCACTCGCCGACTGCGCCGGGCTGCGTGAGGCCGGGTACCCGTTGCGGATGTCGGTCAACGTCTCGGCGACCGACCTGATCGACAGCGCGCTGCCCGAGCGCGTCCTCGAGACCCTGGCCGCGCACCGGCTCGATCCGAGCGCGCTGGTGGTGGAGGTGACCGAGGACACGGTGATGGCCGACCGGGCCCGCTCGCTGCAGGTGCTGCTCCGGCTGCGAGAGGTGGGAGTAGGGGTCTCCGTCGACGACTACGGCACCGGGCATTCCTCCCTGTCCTATCTGCGCGATCTGCCGATCAGCGAGCTCAAGCTGGATCGCAGCTTCCTGCAGGCAGTCCCCGTCGACACCCACAACGCCGCGATCGTCCGCTCGACCGTCCAGCTCGCCCATGCCCTCGGCCTGCCGATCGTGGCCGAGGGCGTCGAGGACGCCGAGGCACTCGGCTGGCTGCGGGACATCGGCTGCGACATCGGCCAGGGCTTCCACCTCTGCCGTCCGCTGCCGATGGACGAGCTGCGCTCGTGGCTGCCCTCGCACGCTGCTCCTGGAACCGGTGCGCAGCCCTCCGCTGCGGCGGGTCAGAGGTCGATGTCGGCGTAGATGGCCGCATGGTCGGAGGCCGCGTGGACCTCCGCGGTCAGCGTCGGGTAGATCTCCCACGGCGTTCGGGTGCGCGGCCCCCGGTAGACGCCCCTGCGGAAGACGGCGCCACCTCGTGCCCGGGCGAAGAGCGCGGGGGACAGCAACACGTAGTCGATCTTCCCGGTCTCGTTTCCCGGGACACGGGCGAGTTCCCCGTCCCGAGCGTGCCAATCCGCAGACACGGGCTCTTCCGCCACAATGGGACGTGTGCGAGGAGGAAGGGACCGCAGGGGACCGCAGGCACGGTTAGACTGTGTGGCATGCCGACCT
>JBAPWU010000168.1:0-4115 GCA_049283855.1 Kineosporiaceae bacterium | reverse complement strand
GGGCCAGCCTGCCGACCACGCCGCCGACGGCGGCGAACGGCCAGGCGATCAGCCGGACCACCGGGCGGGTGGTCAGGGGGGCCGCCACCAGGGCTCCGAGCACCGCCAGGCCGGCACCGGCACCGGCCAGGGGCCACATCACGTCGCTCCTGGTGACAGCGAAGCCCAACCCGGCGATCCCCGTGACGAGCATCGCCCCACCGATCGCCCCACGCAGCCGCAGGCCCTTGGGCGCGATGATCATGTCGTCCCGCATCGCCGCCACCGGTGCGATCCGCGCGGCCCGACGAGCCGGGATCGCGGCCGCGAGCAGCGTGACCACGGTTCCGACCAGGACGCTCCAGGCGATCGTGGGCAGGCCGACCGGCAGGCTGCTGCCGACGTCGGCCCCGATGAACGTGCGGATCCCGGCCTGGGCTCCGGAGGCGATCAGCAGCCCGAGACCGATCCCGAGAGCCGAGCCCACGACCCCGATCACCGTGGCCTCGCCGAGCACCATCCACAGCACCTGCCCCCGGGAGGCACCGAGCGCGCGCAGCATGGCCAACTCGCGGGTGCGTTGGCCGAGCAGCATCGAGAATGTGTTGAAGATGATGAACGCCCCGACGAACAGGGCGACCCCGGCGAAGGTCAGCAGGAAGGTGGTGAAGAAGCCCAGGCCGGTCTTCAGGCTCTTCTGGGCCTCGGAGTTCAGCGTGGCGCCGGTCACGGCCTCGGCCGTCGGCGGCAGAACCGCAGCCACCTTGGCCCGCAGCTGCTCCTGACTGATTCCGGCGCCCGTGATCGAGAAGCCGCCGACCTTGCCGTCCGGGGCGAACGCCGACCGGGCGCTGGCCTCGTCGAGGAGGATGGCGGTGGCCCCGAACAGGGACCCGAACACCACCTCCCCGGTGATCGTGACCGGGCGCACCTGATCGCCGACCATGGCCTGGGTACGGTCGCCGATCGCCAGGCCCGACTTCTTCAACGTGGACTGCTCGACGGCGATCTCGCTGGGGCCCGTCGGCCCACGACCGGCGATGACCGAGAAGGCAGGGTCATCGCTGCGGAAGGCGAAGCCGAAGCTCGGCGCGCCCCCGTTGCGCACCGCGGTGCCGTCCTTGCCCGCGATCACCGCCGTGCCCTGGATGTCGGCCGATGCCCGGGCCACACCGTCCACCGCGGCGAGGGTCTTCTCCAGGGTCAGCGGGAGGGCCACTCGACCGGTGCCGCCCTGCCCGCCATCTCCGCCGGCCGACTCCACGCCACGGACCTGGACGTCGACACCCTTGAGTGCCTGGGTGAACAGGGAGTTCAAGGCGTTGTCGATGCTGTCGCGCAGCACGAAGGTGCCGGCGACGAAGGACACGCCGAGCATCACCGCGAAGGCGGTGAGCAGGAAGCGCACGAAATGGCCGCGCACGCTGGCCAGGGTCAGTCGCAGCATGGTCAGCTCCGCCGGACGACCGCGTCGAAGATGTGCATCCGCGCGAGCACGCTGTCGGCGGTCGGGTCGCGCAACTCGTCGACGATCCGGCCGTCGTCCAGGAACAGCACCAGGTCGGCATAGGCCGCCGCCGACGGCTCGTGGGTGACCATCACCACGCTCTGCCCGAACTCGTCGACCGAGCGGCGCAGGAATCCGAGGATCTCCGCGCTGGCCCGGGAGTCCAGGTTGCCGGTAGGCTCGTCGGCGAACACGATCGCCGGCCGGCTGACCAGAGCCCGGGCGCAGGCGACGCGCTGCTGCTGACCGCCGGAGAGCTGATTGGGGCGGTGGCTCAGCCGGTCGCGCAGGCCCACGGTGTCGATGACGGTGTCGAACCAGGCCTGGTCCACCGGGGTGCCGGCGATGTCCAGCGGGAGGGTGATGTTCTCCTTCGCGGACAGCGTCGGCACCAGGTTGAACGACTGGAACACGAAACCGAGTCGGTCCCGGCGGAGCCGGGTCAGATCCTTGTCCTTCAGCCCCGACAGCTCGACCCCGTCGACCACGATCCGCCCGGAGGTGGGGGTGTCCAGGGCCGCCATGCAGTGCATCAAGGTGGACTTGCCCGAGCCGGAGGGGCCCATGATCGCTGTCAGTCGGCCCCGTTCGAAACTGACCGACACGTCGTCCAGTGCGGTGACCTGCGCCTCGCCCGAGCCGTAGATCTTGCTCAGACCCTCGGCATAGGCGATCGCTCCGGCCAACTCCTGCTGCTCTGAGGCCGGAGCACCGGCCGCGGAATGCGTTCCCACCTGGAGCCTCCCTCTGCTCCGCCCGGCGCAGCGCCGGGCAGATGCCCGATCCTCGCAGCCCTCACCGCCACGGGCATCAGGGCCCAGCCCTGACCGCCCGGTCAGGGTTCCCCTAGGTCGCGGCCTTCATTCCTCGTCCAGCCCCGGGGTGCGCAGCGCCGAGGCCGCCGCGGCGGTGACCAGCGCCGCAGCATCGTCCGGCACCGGCGGGGGCGTTCCGCCCCAGGCCGGGCACAGGGCCCGGTGGTCGCACCAGTCGCACAGTCGCCCCGGCGAGGCCCGCCAGTCACCGGTGCTGGCGGCACGCTCGATCGCCACCCACAGAGCGCGCACCTTGCGTTCGGTGGCCAGCAGGTCGGCCTCGTCGGGGGAGTAGCGCAGGATCTCGCCGCTGCCCAGGTAGACCAGTTGCAGCAGCGCCGGCACCACCCCGCGCAGGCGCCACAGCACCAGGGCGTAGAACTTCATCTGGAACAGGGCCTTGGCCTCGTAGGCCTCCCGCGGGGCCCGCCCGGTCTTGTAGTCGACCACCCGCATCCGCCCGTCGGGGGCGACGTCGAGGCGGTCGACGTAGCCACGCAGGACCAGCCCGTCCTCCATCGTGGTCTCGACGTACAGTTCGCGGTCGGCCGGTTCGATCCGGGTCGGGTCCTCCAGCTCGAACCAGCGGCCGAGCAGCTCGTCGGCACCGGCCAGCCAGCCGGCCACCGCCTGCGGGTCCCCGTCGAACAGGGCGGCCAGCTCGGGGGTCTCGGCCCGCGCCCGATCCCATTGCGGCGCAACGAGTTCACGCGCTGCCGCCAGCGTCCGTGCACCCGCGGGAAGGTCGAACAACCGCTCCAGGACGGCGTGCACGACCGTGCCCCGGACGGCGGCGGGGCTGGGCACCTGAGGCAGCCGGTCGACCACCCGGAAGCGGTAGAGCAGGGGACACTGCATGAAGTCGGCCGCCCTGGACGGCGACAGCGCGCGGGCGGGAGGCCGTGGGGGTGTTCCGGGTGGCTGGGCCGACTCGGTCGTGGGCAGGGCCGTGGTCATGGCGAGAACTCTAGGCAGGCCCACCGACAACCGGCCGCGTAGAGTCGAGGCGTGGCCACCGGAACCGACCGCCAGCGCGGGATCAAGCTCGGGACCGTGCTCGGAGCGCCGGTCCTGCTGATGCCCTCCTGGTTCCTGATCGCCGTTCTGATCACCCTGTCCTACGCCCCCGCGGTGCAGACCCGACTCCCCGACGTCGGGGTGGCCACGTTCGTGATCGCCTTCATCGCTGCCCTGCTCCTGCTCGGGTCGGTCTTCCTGCACGAGCTCGCCCACGCCATCGCCGCGCGCGCGGTCGGCACCCCGCCCTCGCACATCGTGCTCGACCTGTGGGGCGGCCACACCGCCTTCGACGCCGAGATGACCAGCCCCGGGCGCAGCGCCCTGGTCAGTCTGGTCGGCCCAGGGACCAACGCGGCGCTGGCCGTGGTCGGCTGGCTGCTCCTGCCGGCGGTGCCGGCCCACGGGGTCTCCGAGCTGCTCCTGCTCGGGGTGATCTACTCCAACGGCTTCGTGGCGGTCTTCAACGCGCTGCCCGGCCTGCCCCTGGACGGCGGCCGCGCCCTGGAGGCTCTGGTCTGGAAGATCACCGGCAGCCGGGGGACGGGCACGCTGATCGCCGGTTGGGTCGGCCGCGCGGTGGCCCTCGGGCTCGTGCTGTGGACCCTGGTCCGGCCCCTGCTCCTCGGCCGGACGCCCGACATCACCACCGCCGTCTGGGTGCTGCTGGTCGCCTGGATGCTCTGGCAGGGCGCCACCGGGGCACTGCAGGTCGCCCGTTGGCGGAGCCGGGCACCGACCGTGCGGGTCGACGCGCTCACCCGAGCGGCGGTGGGCGTGCCCGCGCAGGCCAGCCT
>JBAPWU010000167.1:0-4061 GCA_049283855.1 Kineosporiaceae bacterium | reverse complement strand
CTCGACCGGTTCCGTCAGTTCGTCGGGTACGGCCTCGGCTCGCCCTTGTGCAGAGTGCCGTGCGGCGCGAGGCGGGCCGTGGAGCGCGGTGACGCCGCCCAGACCCCGATGGTCCTCGCGGCCCTGGCCATCGACTCGTAGGCGTTGTGTCCCTCCGTCGCCGCCGTCCGGTAGTCCCAGCGGGCGAACGCCGCGAGCGCCGCGGCGCGCTGCTTCGTCGCCGTGGCGACCAGCCCGCCGACCTTTCCGGCCGACGGGCTCGCCAGCACGGCCTCGGTCAGGGCGGCCGCCTCGTTGAGGTAGCCCGCGGTCTCCCATCGGTACAGGTTGTCCCGGTCGAAGACGTCGAAGGTGTTGCTCAGCCCCATGTAGCTCATGACCGTGTCGGTCTCGTCGCCGGACCAGGCGAACTGGAAGTCGCCGGTCGGCTCGTAGTCGGTGCCGGTCTCGGAGTCGTACCCGTCGTGCGGGTGCGACATGCCGACGTGGTGGCCGAACTCGTGCGTCACCGTCGTGCTGAAGCCGAAGCCCAGTGTGCGGTCGTCGGGGGTGTCGAAGGCGAACACGTAGGACGGGGTCCCGTCGGTCCAGTTGTCGTCGGCGTAGCCGAGCAGCCCGTTGTTGGCGCCCATGTTGGCGTCGGTGGTGTTGAAGGCGAACACTTTGCCGGTGTAGTCGGCCGGGCGCGGCCTGCTGGTGTAGGCGCCCAGGTTCGCGTCGAAGTAGCAGTACAGCTGAGCGAAACGATCGCCGTAGTCCTTCCAGCAGTCGTCCTCTGCGGACAGTCCCGCCCAGATGCGCAGAGAGCGTTGCGCCTTGGCGTCGATCGGGTCGTAGGACTTCGTGGTGACGCGCCAGTCGTAGTAGGGCTCGAAGGACGTCATCGTCTCCTTGACGTACCGCGTGTCCAGGAAGCGGGTCCCGCTCACCGCTGGGTTGGCGTCGTCCTCGAACATGTCGATGGCGACCGTCTTGCCGCCGTTCGGCTCCGGTGAGCTGGCGAGTGGGTCATACAGCGGGGACGTGGTGAACATCAGGTTGATCCCGACGTAGCGCACCAGCCGTGCCATGTCGGAAGGCAGCTTCGAGGCGTCGCGGTAGCCGCTCTTCCCGTACTCCCACGCGGGCGGGATGCGGTAGTCCGGGGCGCCGTCCCCGTCGAGGTCGGCGTCGTCCACGTTGTCGTTGTTGGACCAGGCCTCCGGTCCGGCGGAGAAGTCGTAGAACCAGGAACGACCGGAGCTTCCGCCCCAGGAGATCATCGCGCGGGACTGCCGCTGGGTGCCGAAGTTGTAGCCGGTGTCCGGGTCGGTGGTGTCGGTCTTGGTGTAGACGTGGAAGCGGAAGTCCGGCCGGGAGTACCAGTTCACGAGGAACACGGTGTACTCGCGCGCCCCGTCGATGCCGAGACGGGTGCGGGCGTTCTGCTCGAGCCACTTCTCGGTGGCCGGGCCGTCGATCCGCAGGACGGGCCCCTTGACGTCGAGGATGTTCGTCTTCTGGTCGTTGTACTGCTGCTGGAAGTCGGTCAGCGGCCCGGGTCTGCCGGTCGAACGCAGGTAGCCGAAGAACCGGTTGGAGAAGTCGTCGCCGGCGGAGGTGATCGAATAGTCGAAGGAGTACTCGAGGCCGACGTCGCGCCCGGCTATGCCGTAGGGCAGCGTGGAGCGCACCACCGGGGTGTAGGTGGCGGGCAGGCCCGCGGCGAGATCACGCGACCTGGCGACCGAGCCGGGGTAGCCCACCAGCACCACGTTGACCGGTACCTTCTGCCGGAAGGTGGTCTGGGTGGTCACCGGGGATGCGGCGCTGGCAGCGCCGGTGAGGCCTGGCGCCGCCAGCGTGGCGACGGTCAGGGCTGCCGCGACGCCGAGCGCGCTCAGAGATGGACGGCGCATGGGGTACCACCTTCGCGACCTGGGCAGGCAGGACCCTGCCGGGCGCGGCCGAGCATAGGCACCCGGCGTCGGCCGAGGAGGCGGTTTGGGTCTTTCGTGACCCGTTCAGCGGCCGCGCATCGCCCGGCGGTCGGGGCGCATCCGGGTCGGGTCGATGCCCTTGGGCACCGGCATCTTCACCCCACCGAGCGCGCGCAGCCGTTTGGAGACCTCGCTGACCTGCTGCTTGGTCAGGAAGGCCCGCTTGCGGGTGAGCACCCGGCTGATCTTGATCAGCGGCACCTGGCCCTCGCCGTCCCCGGCATTCAGCACGATCACCGGGACCCCGTCGCCGAGCACCCGCTTGATGTGCTTGGCCTGTTGGTCGGCGAGCTTGGTCACCCGGGGCAGCGGGCCCTCGGTGACCAGAACGACGCCGGGTCGCCCGACGGCGCGGAAGACCATGTCCTGGGTGCGCGGGTCGACCGCGACCGGCTTCTCCTCGACGTTCCAGCCCCGGCGCAGGTTCTGCAGCGCCGCGGCGGTCGCGCCGGGCTGACCGGCGATCTGGGAGAACGCGGCGCTCTCGGCGCGGCGGGCCATCACGATCAGGGCGAGCATGAAGCCGAGCGGGGCGAAGATCAGGCCCAACTGGAGCGGGCCGACGACCAGGAGCCCGAGCAGCACACCGATCAGCACGGTGCCGGCGAAGGCGAGCAGCATCCACCAGATCAGGGCCTTGTCGACCGCGTACGTCATCTTGAAGATGGCCAGCAGCTGAGCGATCTTGCCCTGTTTCTTGGGCCGTGCGGGCTTGTCGTTCGAGCCCCGGGAGAAGAAGCGCGCCATGGTGCTCAGGATAGGCCTCGGCCGTCGGTCCGGCGTTCCTTCGCCTGGGCCCACAACCGCCCGGCCCTGTACGAGGAGCGGACCAGCGGACCGGACATCACCCCGGCGAAGCCGATCTGCTCGGCCTCCTCGCGCAGTTCGACGAACTCATCGGGGTGCACCCAGCGGTCCACCGGGTGGTGGCGGGTGCTCGGGCGCAGGTACTGGGTGATCGTGATCAGGTCGCAGCCGGCCTCGCGCAGGTCGCGCAGGGCCTCGGAGACCTCCTCTCGGCGCTCGCCCAGGCCCAGGATCAGGTTCGACTTGGTCACCATGCCGGCGCGGTGGGCCTGGGTGATCACGTCGAGGGAGCGCTCGTAGCCGAAGGCCGGCCTGATCTGACGGAACACCCGCGGCACGGTCTCCAGGTTGTGGGCGAACACCTCGGGCGCGGCGTCGAAGACCTGGCCGAGGAGCTCGGGGTTGCCGGAGAAGTCGGGGGTGAGGATCTCCACCCCGGTGCCGGGGCTGATCTCGTGGACGGCGCGCACGGTCTCCGCGTAGAGCCAGGATCCCTCGTCGGGCAGGTCGTCGCGGGCCACGCCGGTGATCGTGGCGTAGCGCAGGTCCATGGTCTTGATGCTGGTCGCCACCCGGCGCGGCTCGTCGCGGTCCAGGGGCTCGGGCCTGCCGGTGTCGATCTGGCAGAAGTCGCAGCGCCGGGTGCAGGCACTGCCTCCGATCAGGAACGTGGCCTCACGGTCCTCCCAGCACTCGAAGATGTTGGGGCAGCCGGCCTCCTGGCAGACGGTGTGCAGGCCCTCACGCTTCACCAGGCCCTGCAGGTCGTGGTACTGCGGGCCCATCTTCGCGGTGATCCGGATCCACTCGGGCTTGCGCTCGATCGGGGTCTCGGCGTTGCGCGCCTCGATCCGCAACAGCCGACGTCCATCGGGCGTGACAGACACAGAACCTCCGCTCGAAGCTGAACCCCCAGGGTACGCACCCACACGCCCCCCTTCGCTGGGCACGATGTCACACGCTGCCCGTCCGGCGGGCACGACGTCACGCCGTGCCCGGGCGGGGTGGGAGCGACGCCGCGCAGCGCCGTCCGCTTCGTCACGCAGCGGAGTCCGTCGGCGGAGTCGCTCGGCGGACGGCGGGGAGTCGCTCGCGCCGTCGGCGTGGAGTCAGCCCGCCGGACGGCGTGAGGCCGGCCCCTGGGCACGCGCGGTGATCGACGTGGCGGGACTGTGGGGAGGCCCCGTCATGCGCGCTGGGCATCGTGTGACGTCGTGCCCGCCGGGCGGGCACTGTGTGACACCGTGCCCAGGGGGGTGGGGGTGGGGGTGGGTG
>JBAPWU010000166.1:0-5951 GCA_049283855.1 Kineosporiaceae bacterium | reverse complement strand
CCGCAGGAGGCCGGTGCGGCGCAGGAGGCCGGTGCGGCGCCGTCCGGCTCGCTCGGCCGCTACGCCCGGCTGCTGGGCAAGGCCGGCTGGAACCTGGCCGACCAGGTGATCACCGCCGTCACCAACGCCCTGCTCTTCGTGGTGCTCGCCCGCACCGTGCGCGGCGCCGGCGAGCTCGACGCGTTCACCAACTCCTTCTACGTGTTCACCATGCTGATCGGCATCGAGCGGGCCATGGTCGGCCAGGTGCTGGGCGTGCGGTTCAGCGGCGTCGAGGCCGACGACTGGCGGACGGCGCTGCGCGAGGCCTTCGGATTCATGATCACCCTCGCGGCGGCCGCCTCCCTGGTGGTCGCCGGGGTCGGCCTGACCCTGGGCGGGACCTTGGGCAGGGCGCTGCTGGCGCTGGCGGTGGTTCTGCCGGTGCTGGTCCTGCAGGACGCCTGCCGGATGGCCTTCTTCGCGCAGTCCCGGGCCCGCGAGGCCACGCACAACGATGCCCTCTGGTCCACGCTGCAGTTCTCCGCGATCTGGTTGCTGGTCAGCCAGGGTCACGGCCGGGTGCACTGGTTGATCCTGGCCTGGGGCGGCTCCGCCGGGATCTGTGTCCTGATCGCGCTGACCCAGTTGCACGCCGTTCCGGACCCGCGCGTCGCCCGTGCCTGGCTGAACCGCACCTGGGACCTGTCCCGGTTCTTCACCGCCGAGAACCTGCTCACCGCGGGAGCGTTCAACGGCGGCTTCCTGATCGTCGGTGCGATCGCCGGCGAGGGCGCGGTCTCGGCGATCCGGGGCGCCCAGGTGCTGCTCGGTCCGATGGCGACCCTGCAGTCGGCGATGTTCACCTTCACCCTGCCCGAGCTGTCCCGACGGGCCTGGCTCGAGGCCCGGGCCCGATGGAGGATCGCCATCGCGGCCAGCGCGGGGATGCTGGTGATGGCGCTGACCTACACCGCCCTGCTCTGGCTGATGCCGGACAGCCTCGGCCGGGCGATCTTCCGCAGCCACTGGGACGGCCCCGCGTCGGTGCTGCTGCCGGTGGCCCTCGGGATGGCCTCGGCCGGAGCGTGCCTCGGCCCGGCAGTCACGATCTATGCGATGGGGCTGGCCCGCAAGACCTTCCGGCTGATGACGATCGAGGCGCCGCTGGTGCTCTCACTCCTGATCGGCGGCGCGCTGACCGCGGGCGTGGTCGGGGCGGCCTGGGGGCTGGCCCTGAACCAGACCCTGCTGCTGCCGCTGTGGTTCCTGCAGCTGCGGGCGATCCTGAGGCCCGCCCGGCCGTTGGCGATCCGCGGCCGTCACGTCACCGGTGGCTGAGCTCAGCCCTTCAGCGCGTAGTCCTCCAGCAGTCGCCGTCCGATGATCATGCGCTGGATGTCGGCGGTGCCCTCACCGATCAGCAGCATCGGCGCCTCGCGGTAGAGCCGCTCGATCTCGTACTCCTTGGAGTAGCCGTAACCGCCGTGGATGCGGAAGGAGTCCTCGACCACGTCGCGGCAGTACTCGCTCGCCAGGTACTTGGCCATGCCGGCCTCGAGGTCGTTGCGCTCCCCGGCGTCCTTCATCCGGGCGGCCAGGATCATCATCTGATGTGCGGCCTCGACCTTGGTGGCCATCTCGGCGAGCCGGAACTGCACCGCCTGGTGCTCGGCGATCTTCTTGCCGAAGGTCTCCCGCTGCTGGGCGTAGGTGATCCCCAGCTCGAAGGCACGCATCGCCAGCCCGCACGCGCGCGCGGCGACGTTGACCCGGCCCACCTCGACACCGTCCATCATCTGGTAGAAGCCCTTGCCGGGCTCCCCGCCCAGCACCTGGGCGTCGGTGGTGGTGTAGCCGTCGAAGACCAGCTCGGTGGTGTCGACGCCCTTGTAGCCCATCTTGTCGATCTTGCCGGGCACGTGCAGGCCCGGCGCGGTCTCACCGAAGCCGGCCGTCTTGTCGACCAGGAAGGTGGTCATGTTCCGGTACACGGACGGAGCGCCCAGGTCGGTCTTGGCCAGGACGGCGACCAGGTTGCACGAGCCGCCGTTGGTCAGCCACATCTTCTGGCCGTTGATCGACCATCCGCCCGCGCCGTCCGAGACCGCCTTGGTGCGGATGGCGGCCACGTCGGAGCCGCAGTGGGGCTCACTCATCGAGAACCCGCCGCGGACCTCGCCGGCGGCCATCTGCGGCAGGTAGCGCTGCTTCTGCTCCTCGGTGCCGTGCTGGATCAGCATGTAGGCGACGATGAAGTGGGTGTTGATGATGCCCGACACGCTCATCCAGCCACGGGCGATCTCCTCGACCACCAGGGCATAGGTGAGCAGCGACTGGCCGAGGCCGCCGTACTCCTCGGGGATCATCAGGCCGAAGACGCCCATCTCCTTCATGCCCTCGACGATCTCGGTGGGGTACTCGTCCTTGTGCTCGAGCTCGTTCGCCACCGGGATGATCTGCTCGTCGACGAACTCCTTGACCAGCCCCAAGAGCTCCTTCTGGTCGCTGGTCAGGCCTTCGGTGTGCTGCAGTCGTCCCATGGCGGACTCCCACCCCTTCGTCGCGGCGTAGGTCGAGTATCGCCATCCCCGTGCACCTCCGTCCGCCCCCAGAATGTGAACCCCACCACCAACCGGGCCCACCGGCTGCGGAGGCGACCGGTCAGTAGATCGTGTCGGCCAGACGTTGGGGATAGGCGCGGTCGTAGGCCTCGCCGTCGAAGGACCCCTGGGTGATCTCGGCCAGGATGGCCCCGACGGTCGGCAGGTCCTCGGCCCGGCGGAACGCCTCCGGGCTCCACAGGTTCGACCGGATCAGGGCCTTGGGGCACTGGGTGTACACCGCCTGGACGCTCACCTCGATCACCGACGCCGGGACCGCGGTGCCGATCGCGAGGCTGGCCAGGAGCGCGGGATCCGTGCGCAGCACCGCGGTGCCGTTCACCCTCAGGGTCGTGGTCAGCCCGGGCACCAGGAACAGCAGTCCGACCCGCCCGTCGCGCACGATGTTCCGCAGCGAGTCCACCCGCTTGTTGCCCCGCCGGTCCGGCAGCTGCAGGGTCCGCTCGTCAACCACCCGCACCAGCGGGGCCGGGTCGCCGCGGGGGGAGCAGTCCAGGCCGTCGGGCCCGGCCGTGGCCAGCAGCAGGAAGGGTGAGGCCTCGATCCAGCGCCGCTGCAGCGGGGTGATCACCGCGGTCTCCTTGAGCCGGCCGCCCTCGGGGAAGGGCCCGTAGATCACCTCGAGCGCGCCGAGGTCCCGCACCACGTCGTCCATCCGCCGCACGCTACCCGGCCCCTCCGCTCGGGGCCCGACGACCTGTGGCCCTGGCGTCCGCGGAGACGTACTCTGGCATGGTCGGACCGGGCGGCGAGGGGGCTGCCCGCGCCGGCGGAGGTGGCTCATGACCCTGACCGAGCGGCTGATCATCTGGCGCGCCGAGTTCGTGCTGTGGCGCGCCTCCCGGCGCGCGGGCCGGGAGTTGCGCCGCGACCTGGCGCAGTACAGCACGCCGGCCCAACGCGCCGACCTGCTCGCCACCTTCGATCGCTACCCCGACGCCGCCACCGCAGAGATGCGCGACATCCTGACCCGGGGCATGTCGGCGCCACCACGGAACCTCCACGCCTGGCCCGGGAGGCCTTCGCGCTGACGTCCCGCCGCCGGTCGCGAGATCGAGGCTCCGGCTCCGGCAGGCTCTGGCAGGCTCGGGGCCATGGGCTCTTCGGCGGAGGACGGCGGCTCCGACGGCGTGCCGGCGGGCGCGGCGCCGCTGCGGCTGCGTGGCCGTGTGTTCGACGCCTCCTGCCCCGCCGTGATGGCGATCATCAACCGCACCCCGGACTCCTTCTTCCCCGGCAACCGGCACGCCGACCTCGACGCAGCCGTGCGCGCCCTCGATGCCGCCGTGGCCGCCGGGGCCGACCTCGTCGACGTCGGCGGGGTCCGGGCCGGACAGCAGGGCGAGACGGTCGGGGTCGGCGAGGAGATCGACCGGGTGCTGCCGTTCCTGCTGCACGCCCGGGCCGCCTATCCCGGCCTGGTGCTCAGCGTGGACACCTGGCGCTCCGAGGTGGCCGCCGCCGCGTCCGCCGCCGGGATCGATCTGGTCAACGACACCTGGGCCGGGCACGACCCTGACCTGCTCCACGTGGCCGCGACGATCGGCGCCGGCTACGTCTGCTCGCACACCGGCGGGCTGCCGCCGCGCACCGACCCGATCGCGCCCACCTACCCGCCCGAGCCGCTCGGCGTCGTCCGCGACGTGCTGGCGAGGCTGGCGGACGGCGCCGCGCGGGCCGAGCGGGCCGGCATCCCCCGCGAGCGGATCCTGCTCGACCCCACGCTCGACTTCGGCAAGACCACGGCCCACTCCCTGACCGTGCTGCGCCGCACCGCGGAGGTCGTCGCGCTCGGATTCCCCGTGCTGCAAGCGATCTCGCGCAAGGACTTCGTCGGGGAGAGCCTCGACCTGCCGGCCGCGGAACGACTCGAGGGGAGCCTCGCCGCCACCGCGGTCGCGGCCTGGCTCGGCGCCTGCGTGTTCCGCACCCACGACGTGGCGGCGACCCGCCGCACGCTCGACATGGTGGCCACGATCCGCGGTGACCGGGCCCCGCGGGTGCAGCGGCGCGGCGTCCCAGATCGTGGACTGAGCGTTGACCGCTACCCAACGGCTACGTAAGGTCACACCAGCCCATCCAGAGCGGCCGAGAGACCTGGCTCGTCGACGCCGCAGCAACCACCCGATGACGGGACGGTGCTACCGCCAGGACCGATGGAGGAATCCGTGTACCCGAGGACCATCCGGCCCCATCCGATCCCTCTGGTCCGCCGTCACCACGTCGACCTGCTGCGCACCGCCAGCGCGACCTGTCAGGGCTGAGCCGACCCTCCCCCTGACCCTCCCCCGGCTAGCCCGCGCCGCCTCGGCGCAGAGTGGACGTCCCTGCCGTGAGCACGCCCGTGACCACCCGAAGCAGTTCCCGACCCGCGCGGCCCGAGGGTCAGTGGGCCCTCGGCTCCACCGAGCCGCTGAACGCCAACGAGCAGATGAAGGCCGACGACAACGGCCTCAACGTGCGCCGCCGGGTCGAGGAGATCTACGCCCACCAGGGCTTCTCCTCGATCGAGGAGTCCGACCTGCGCGGCCGGCTGCGCTGGTGGGGCCTGTACACCCAGCGCCGCCCCGGCATCGACGGCGGGCGGACCGCCACCCTGGAGCCGCATGAGCTGGACGACGAGTACTTCATGCTCCGGGTCCGGATCGACGGCGGCGCGGTGAACCCCGCCCAGCTGCGCGTGCTGGCCGAGGTCTCCACCCGCTACGCCCGCGGCACCGCCGACCTCACCGACCGGCAGAACGTGCAGTTCCACTGGATCCGGATCGAGGACATGCCGGCGATCTGGGCGGCCCTGGAGGGCGTCGGGCTGCAGACCACCGAGGCCTGCGGGGACACCCCCCGCGTCGTGCTGGGCTCCCCGCTGGCCGGGGCCGCCGCGGACGAGATCATCGACGGCACCCCCGCGATCGAGGAGATCACCCGCCGCTTCGTCGGCGACCCGGAGCTGGCCAACCTGCCGCGCAAGTTCAAGACCGCGGTCTCCGGCAGCCCGCACCACGACGTCGCGCACGAGATCCAGGACGTCGCCTTCGTCGGCGTCGTGCACCCCGAGCACGGTCCGGGATTCGACCTCTGGGTGGGCGGCGGCCTGTCCACCGCGCCGATGCTGGCCCGGCGGCTGGGTGCCTGGGTGCCGCTGGAGGAGGTGGCCGAGGTCTGGCACGGCGTCGTCCGCCTGTTCCGCGACCACGGCTACCGGCGGCTGCGCAGCCGCGCCCGGCTGAAGTACCTGGTCGCCGACTGGGGCGCGGAGCGGTTCCGTGAGGTGCTCGAGCGCGACTACCTCGGCCGGACCCTGCTCGACGGGCCGCCCCCGCCGCCACCGCCGCGCGGACGGCGCGACCA
>JBAPWU010000165.1:0-6986 GCA_049283855.1 Kineosporiaceae bacterium | reverse complement strand
CCCCCGCGACCCGGCCCAGGCGAGGGGCCGGATCCGAGCCGCCATGGCCTCGACCGGGACCGGCCGCGGCTCCGCGGCGATCGCGGCGAAGGCGTAGTCGATGGCGGCGATCTCGTCCACCCACTCCGGGGGCAACGCCGGGACGTCCACCGGGAGGGACAGGCCGCGCCGGGCGACGGCGGCGGCGGCGCCTCGTTCCCCCAGCTCGAGGAGCGCGAACGCCCACGCCAGCAGAGCCTCGCGTCTGTTGTAGGGGAGCAGGCGTCTGACGGGCTCCTTCGTGCGATCCAGGGGCGAGGGCAGAGCGACCTGGAGGAGCCGGCCGGCCTCCTGGTACATCTCCTCCTCCAACTCCCACAGGCCGCGGACGTGGTAGGCCAGCCCGCACGCGACGTACGCGGTCGGCCGGTCGGCGTCCGAGCCACGGTCCTCCCCGAGGAGGGCCACGGCGCGGGCCAGGTCGCTCTCGACCGATTCGCTCCTCGCGACATCGCCCGCCCCCGCCTCGTGCTCGGCCCGGGTGGCCAGGGCGATCGCCAGCAGGACCGGGTTGTCGTCGAGGTCGGCCAGGGCGAACATCTGGAGGAGCTCGTCGGCGAAGTCCTGTCCGCTCCGGTAGGCCTGCGCGAAGACCGCGTAGTGGAGCAGGAAGCAGACGTCCCACCAGCCGCGGGCATCGGCCTGCTGAAGCGGTGCGGTCAGGTCGTGCGAACCGGGTGCCGCCTGCACCGCCTCGATCAGCTCGTAGGCCCGGGCATGGGCGTGGGCGCGTTCGACATCGACCTCGCTGACCTGCGAGCCGACCACCGACGCGGTCTCCACCGTCTCCGTGTCGGCAATCCGGCGATCGGTCTGAATCGGCCCTCCGGGGCTGACGGGGCCGCCCGTGGCCACGTCGGCTAGCGCAGGCGGAGCAGTCGGTCGAGGTCGCCGTGCACCTCGAGGCCGGCGCAGTGGCCGGTGTCCTCGAGGATCACCCGTCCCGCGGCGTCCGCCAGGCGCACCGATACCCGGGCGTCGAGGGTCTCCTCCACCCGGCGATGCATCTGGGTCCGGACCGGGGCATGCAGCAGGCCGCCGCGCCGGCGTTCGGCGACCAGCGCGAGCGTGGCACCCCGGGGGGAGCGAAGGGCCCACCGCACGTGGTCGTCGTCGATGTCCAGGGACGTCGTCCGGGCCCCGGTATGCGTGGCGAACCGGTACAGGTCACCGGCGTGACGCACGCCCACGATGAATCCGCGGAACTCCCCGCGCAGCCAGGGGATGACGGCGATCGAGCCGGTCAGACAGGTGCCGGGCCGGGCGAAGTGGTTGGTCTGGACCCAGACGTAGCCGGAGGGAAAGGCACGCCCCCAGTCCTTCTCGAGATAGCCGCGGCCGCCGTCGAAGCTGATCGGCTCGCCCGTCCGCTCCAGGGTCCCGGCCAGGGCGTGGTCGAAGGAGAGCACCCCGTGATAGCACTCCAGGAAGGGCATCCAGGCGTACCAGCCCATGATCCCCGGCGCCCACACGCGCACCGGCCAGGGGTCCAGCGGGTCGGTGAAACGCACCTGTCCGCGCAGCCCGGCGTCCGGCAGGTCGAGGATCACGCCGTCGGCGATGAACCGGTTGGGCCCCACCGTCACGTCGAAGGAGTCGGTGCGAGCGCGGAACTCCGAGGTGTCGTACCGCTGATACCAGGACTGGCCGGTCGAGCCGTCGAGGACCTGGACGAAGGCCTCGTCACCCCCGGCCAGCCCGAGGAAGACTCCCGGGATGACCGCCCAGCGGTGGCGTCGGTCGGCACTGACCAGCTTCACGTACCAGCCCTCGAAGAACGCGCTGGTCTCGTCGGCGCCGTGGAAGCCCTCCGGATGCAGCGTCGAGCGGATCCTGGTGGTCAACCGGTCCAGGGTGGGGATCACTTCTCCACGCTATCCGCTCGACCACGGACGGGTTCGAAGGGAGTGGTGGGCCGGGCGACCGCGCGTCGTCCCTGGGGTCACCCCGCCCGAGCGGATGGTGACGTAGTGTCGTGCGTCGTAGCGGTCAGCTACTCCCGAGCGATAACGGGACGATTGACCCAGGGGCTCCGCGAGGGGCCTATATAGCCTGGCCAGGCCCGTAGCCGACGGGAGGATCGCGAATGACCCACCACTTGGACTGCCTCGAACGGGGAATCACCCCGCCGTCACTGCCTCTCAGGGCAGTGACGGGACCCCCGCAGATGGTCCGACTCAGCCGCCTCACACTCTGCTCCGGACGGACCTCATGACAACTCAGCAGCCCAAGTACCCCGGTCTTCCCAGCGTGATCAATGGCAACGGCGCTCTCGCCCATGTCATGACCCACGTCTGCGGCGGTGTCATCGGATACCCGATCACCCCCTCCACCGAGATCTCCGAGCTGTATGAAGCGGCGCGCGCCCAGGGCAGCGTCAACGTGTGGGGCAAGCATCCGTTCTTCTTCGAGCCCGAGGGCGAGCACTCGGCCCAGAGCGGCGCCCTGGGCGCGGCTCTGACGGGTGGGCAGTTCATCTCGAACGCCTCCTCCAGCCAGGGGATCCTGTACGCGATGGAGTCGCACTACGTCACCGTCGGCAAGAAGATCGGCGGCTTCGTGCTGCACGTCGCCGCGCGCGTGGTCTCGAAGCACTCCCTCAACGTCATGGCCGGGCACGACGACGTCTATGCCCTGCTCTCCTCCGGCTACACGATCCTGTTCGGCGCCAACCCGCAGGAGGCGGCCGACCTGGCGGCGATCGCCTACAAGACCTCCGCGCTGTCGCTGATCCCGGTGGCGAACGCCATGGACGGCTTCTCCACCAGCCACATGCTCAGCGAGGCGCTCATGCCCGAGCCCGAGCTGCTGCGCGAGTACCTCGGTGACCCGGCCGGGCGGATCAAGGCCCCGACGTTGGCCCAGGAGATGCTCTTCGGAGCCAAGGGACGCGTGTTCCAGCTGACGGCCTACCTCGACCGCCACCGTGACGACTTCGGCGTCGAGGAGCTGGCCGCCCTCAGGTCCTGGCTCGACGCCAACGCCGACGCGGTCGAGCCGGACAACGCCGGTGAGCTGATCGGCGAGACCACGGGCTGGGTGCCCGAGGACATGCACGGGCAGTGGCGCCGTCAATGGGTCAACGCCTTCGAGAAGGGGACCCGCCAGATGGTCCCCGCGCTCGTCGACGTCAACAACCCCGGGCTGACCGGCCCGGTCCAGAACCAGCCGGACTTCCAGGCCGGCTCCGTCGACCACCGCACCCACTTCGCGAGTGCCGTGCCTGCGGTGGTCCGCCAGGCGATGCAGGAGTACTCCGAGCTCACCGGCCGCAGCTACTCCCCGGTGCACACCTACGACTGCGAGGACGCCGACTACGTGGTGGTCGGCCTCGGCTCGGTCACCGACGACGTGCGCGCGGTCCTGCCCCACCTGCGCGAGCGCGGTCTCAAGGTCGGCCTGGTCGCGATCAAGCTGCTCCAGCCCTTCCCCGAGGCCGAGCTGGTCGCGGCCCTGAAGGGCAAGAAGGCCGTCACCGTCCTGGAGCGCTCCGACCAGATCGCGCTCACCTCGCTGGTGACCCAGGCCCTGTTCAAGGGTCGCGAGAACGCCGACTCCGTGCGCCATCGCGGTATTCCGGGCATGGACGCCGCGCCCGTCCTCACCACCGCGATCTTCGGTCTCGGGGGCCACGACCTGCAGCCCCGGCACCTCATCGCCGCGTTCAAGAACATGGCCCAGGGGTCTCCTGCGCCGCTGATCTACCTCGGCTCCCAGTTCTTCGACTCCGAGCCCGGCCGCATGCACGAGGTGCAGGAGCGCCTGCGTGCGGCGTACCCGGAGACCGAGCTGATGGCCCTGGAGACCGAACCGAACCCTGCGCTGCTGCCCGCGTCGGCGATGCGCATCCGGTTCCACTCGGTCGGCGGGTACGGCACCATCGCCACCGGCAAGCTGCTCACCGACATCCTCGCCGGCGTCCTCGGCATGCACTCGAAGTCGGCGCCGAAGTACGGCTCGGAGAAGAGCGGCGCGCCGACGAACTACTACATCACCCTCAGCCCCGAGCCGGTGCTCATCACCAACGCCGACCTCGAAGAGGTCGAGGTCGTCATCTCGCCGGACCACAAGGCCTTCATCCACACGAACCCGCTCAAGGGCCTCGCCGAGGGCGGCACCTTCATCCTGCAGTCCAACCTCTCCGACGAGGAGGTCTGGCGCGAGCTGCCGGCCTACGCCCGGCGGGCCATCCGGGAGAGGAAGATCCGCCTGCTGCTCGTGGACGCCTTCAGCGTGGCCACGAAGCACGCCCCCACCCCCGACCTCGAGACCCGGATGATGGGCATCGCCTTCATCGGGGCCGTCGCCGCCCACGTCGACCGCGTGTCCGCCGGTGCCTCCGAGGAGGCCATCCTGGCCAAGGTCCACGCCCAGATCATCAAGAAGTTCGGCCGCAAGGGCGACGCCGTGGTCGAGGGGAACATGGCGGTGATCCGCGATGGCATCGCCGCCACCCGGCTCGTCGACTACGACGCCGCGGCGTTCCACGCGATCGACGAGCAGCCGGCAGCGCGCCTGGCGCTGTCCGGGGTCTCCCTGTCGGCGTCGATGTGCTCCAGCAGCACCGCCACCGCCACCAGCGGGCTGTTCGACCCGACGTACTACGAGGACGTCGCTGCCCGGCCGTTCCGGGAGGGCACCATCAGCGAGGCGCCGG
Source organism: Kineosporiaceae bacterium (assembly GCA_049283855.1). Lineage (GTDB taxonomy): Bacteria > Actinomycetota > Actinomycetes > Actinomycetales > Kineosporiaceae > JADJPO01. Next base: position 2,290 of record JBAPWU010000165.1, on the reverse strand, counting down.
TGCTTCCGGGCATCGGCCTGTTCATGCCGGCCGGGACCGCCGCCGGCAAGGACAAGGGCCTCTTCCGCCGCACCGTCCCCGACGTCAACCTCTCCATCTGCACCGGGTGCATGGAGTGCGCCCTGGTCTGCCCCGACGCGGCCATCCCCAACACGGTGCACGAGATCCACGACCTGCTGCTGACCGGGATCAAGGAGATCGACGCCACCGAGCCGCAGCGCGAGGCGCTGCGCGCTCAGATCTACGGCCTGGCCGAGCGGGTCCGCGAGCTCTACCGCGCCGACAGCCTGCACCGTCCCTTCCACGAGATCGTCGCGGAGGCCGCAGGAACCATCGAGGGCGGACCCGCCCTGACCCGCAACGTGGGCAAGCTGGTTGCCGTCCTCGCGACCTTCCAGGTCGCCCACACCCGGCCCTTCTTCGACTCCGTGGAGAAGTCCGCCCCGGGCACCGGCGGGCTGTTCGCCGCCACGGTCGACCCGTGGAAGTGCACCGGTTGCCTGGAATGCGTCGAGGTCTGCGGCCCGGGTGCGCTGACGCCGCTCGAGCAGGACAACGACGTGCTCACGACGTTGCAGGACCGCTTCGCGTTCATGAGCAAGCTGCCCAACACCCCGGCCCGGTTCTTCGAGGGCTCCACGTCCGAGGACGGCGACATCAAGCGCCTCCTGCTGGACCGCTCGAACTACTACGCGACCACCGGCGGCCACGGCGGCTGCCGGGGATGCGGTGAGGTGACGGCGCTCCGGCTGGTCATGTCCCTGAGCCACGCCCTGGGTGACAAGCGTCGTCGGACGCATCTGCGTGAGCTGGACTCCCTGCTCGAGCGGTTGCAGGCGAAGCTCGACGCGATCGACGGGACCGACCCCGAGCGCCGGGCCCGGATCACCTCGATCATCGGGACGCTGGAGAAGCGCCTCTACCTCTACGAGGACGGCCCCACCGGGAACGGCCCGTCGTCCACAGTGATCGCGAACTCCACCGGCTGCAGCAGCGTCTACGCCTCGACGATGCCCTTCAACTCCTACACCGACCCGTGGGTGAACAGCCTGTTCCAGGACGCCCAGCCACTGGCCAAGGGGATCTTCGAGGGCATCTCGGCGCAGGTGGTCCCCGACGTCCGCGCGCTGCGCCTGGCCCGGCTCGAGCTGGACGACGGCTACGACCCGGCGACGCAGGAGAAGGAACTGCGCATGCTCTCCTGGGCGGAGTTCACCCCCGAGGAGCTCGGTCTGCTGCCCACCGTGATGACCATCGGCGGCGACGGCGCCAACTACGACATCGGCTTCGGCGCCATGTCCCGGGTGCTGGCCAGCGACACCCCGATCAAGGTGATGGTGCTCAACTCGGGCGTCTACTCCAACACCGGGGGACAGGCCTCGACGTCGAGCTTCACCGGCCAGGACTCCGACCTGGCCCGCTTCGGTTCCGCGGGCGACGGCAAGCACGAGAGCCGCAAGGAACTCGCCCTGCTCGCCTCCTTCCACCCCCACGTGTACGTGTGCGCCACGAGTACGGCGTTCCAAGGGCACTTCCTGAAGAGCACCATGGAGATGCTCAACTACACGCCCGGCCCTGCGGTGATGGACGTCTACACGCCCTGCGGCTCCGAGCACGGCATCCCCGAGGCGGCCTCGAACGCGCGGGCGCGCCTGGCCGTGGAGAGCCGGATGAATCCGCTGTTCGTGCACGACCCGCGCCGCGGCAGCACCCTCAACGAGTGGTTCTCGATCGAGGGCAACCCGGACCGGGACAAGGACTGGACCACGACCACGCTGCAGTACCTCGACGAGGCCGGGCAGGTCCAGTTGATGACCACGCCGCTCACCCCGGCCGAGTTCGCCCTGGGCGAGGTGCGATTCAAGAAGCAGTTCCGCAAACTCCCCCCCGAGCTGGAGGCGAGTGCCGTCCCGATCGACGTCTACATCGACCTGCCCCCGGCCCAGCGCGGCGCGGGCATGCCGTTCATCTACGCCACGGACGAGGACCGGCACCTGACCAAGGTGGCCTGCTCGGCGTCGATCGTCGCCCTGGTCGAGGAGCGACGACGCAACTGGCAGACGCTGCAGTACCTCTCCGGCGAGCACGAGGCCCGGCTGAGCGCGATGCACCGCTCGGACGTCGAGGCGCTCCAGGCGCAGTTCGACCAGGCGACGAAGCAGCGGGAGACCTCGCTGGACGACATCGCGCGGGCGATGTCCGAGCTCGCGGCGTCCAGCAAGGCGCCGGTCGGCTTCGGCGGGGCCATCCCGGGCGGGCTGTCGGCCGGTGCCGGCCCTGCGCCGGCGGC
>JBAPWU010000164.1:0-12218 GCA_049283855.1 Kineosporiaceae bacterium | reverse complement strand
CCGCCAAGCGCCGGCGGGACTGCTGCGACGCCTCCAGCGGAGCCCGCTCGGTCAGTTGATCCATGGAGGGGTGCAGCGCAGCGGCGCCGATCAGCACGTAGGCCGTCAGCCAGCCCAGATCCACCAGGTCCCCCGGGCGGTACGTCCCGGCGATCGACTGATAGCCATAGGCCGCGTCGGAGGCGAGCTCGCAGCCGAACGCGGCCACGAGGAGGCTGAAGGTGACGACTCGCGGCCCCGGGGACAGCAGCAACCGGGCCAGAAGCGCCGCCAGGAGCAGGTCGCCCACGGGGTACCCGATCCAGGCCAGCTTCTCGAGCAGCCCCAGGGAGCGGTCCGCTGCATACGGAGAGATCAGGAAGGTCCACGACAGGACGGCCGCGCCCACGCTGATCAGGGTCGCGTCGATCAGCCCGGCTCGGTCCCGCCCCGGCAGCCGACGCCGCACCGTTCTGAACAGCGAGGCCCCGGCCAACGGGAAGAACAGGTAGTAGCTGAGATCGGCGATGGTCGGGAAGGGCAGGCCATCAGGGGATCGGGCCGCCAGCGTGAAGTAGATGAGGTCACCCATGATCCACGCGGCGATCGCCATGGCGAGCAACCACCAGGGTGCAGGCGAGGCCGGCCGCCACCGATGGACGCCGAGCAGCACCGAGAGGATGCCGAAGACGCCGATCCCGACGTAGGCGATGTCGTAGACACCGTCGGGGATGAGGAATCGGTACCCCGCCAGGGCAATCACGCCCACGACGAGCTGGGCCTGCCAGAGAGCCGGCCGTCGTCGTGACAGCCCGGCCATCGCCACCATGCCATGCCCATCGACAGCAGCCCCACTCCTCTTGAGCAGGCTGCGGCGGCCGTCTGTGGCCGAGGATCAGGCGTCGCACCGCGTGACCAGCACAGCGGCTCCGGCCAGGGCCCCGGTGAGCGCCCGGATGCGGTCGCCCCGTCCTCGGGGCGACCGCATCCGAGCTGCACGCTTACCGACTGGGCGGCGGCTGGACCGTGGTGAGCCGGGCTGCGGCCGAGGGCCGGAAGCCCTTCACGATCAGGTACACGCCGAGGCCCAACTCCCAGAAGAACTCCGGGATGGTGGCCAGGGCCGACGGGGCGGAGACCTGCTCGTAGACGCCGAAGAGCACGGCGACCCCGGAGACAAGGATCAGGGGACCGCCGACCAGCCCGAGCACGGCCATCCGTCGGGGCACCAGGTGAGACCGGTACATCAGGTAGCCGAGCATGAGCCCGTTGCCGAGGCCGACGGTGAGGCCGGGCCCGAGGAGGAAGGTCCAGTCGTGGACCGCGACGAGCGACCTGCCGGCGGTGATCAGTGAGGTCGCATCGGCGCCGGCGGCTCCGCCGAGGTCCTGCCGCAGGGACACGATCGTGAGGACGCTGAGGATGCCGATGACGATGAGGACGGACTCGACGATCCGGGCGGCGACGAAGCCGAGAGCGAGGCCTTCGTGCTGCCGCTTGAGCAGGGGGAACAGGGCGATGGCGGTGCCGATGTTGGCGATCACCAGGATGACCTCCAGGAGCGCCCCCAGGGTCACTTGTGTGTCGGCGCCGGCCCCGACGATGTAGTCGGAGTGCTTCAGCACCGGGGTGTACAAGTAGAACGCCACAGGGATGGACGTGACGAACGTGATCACGAAGAGCACGCCGGTCACCAACGCCGTCCTCCTGGTCGGGTCCTGTCCGTCTCGCTGAGGTGCGGTGATGGGATCGATGGTCAGCATGTCGGGAACCTTCCTGATTCGTGACTGGTGATGAGGACGCCCGCACGGTGTGAACGGGCGAGTGCCTATCGAGGGGCGATGGCGGGCGAGGTGGGCTGGCCCGGTTCGGCGTAGATGACCGAGACCAGCGGCAGACCCAGGTCGCGCACCTTGTGGAGCAGGCCGTACAGCGCGGCCTGATCGACGACCGGGCCATCGAGGACGGTGGTGCCGTCGCTCTCGTGGGTGAGGGTCAGCCCGTCGAACCAGGCGGTCCATCGGGAGTCGAGGTGCCCCTTGAGGCGGATCTCGCACCGTCCGGCCTCCTGCCACGTGCCCGTCGATCGCTGTGTCTCGCTCATGTCGATTCCTTGTGCGCGCGGCCTGCCCGGAGGGAACTCCGCCGGCATCGCACCGTTGTGTCTCGAATCAGAAGCTACGAACGGATGTGGTGAACGGGCCTCACCACATGTGGTGATTGAGGTGGTGGTTGACCGGCTCCTCTTCACGTGAGGGACCGGGCACCGGTCTGCGCCGACGAGTTCACGCACCTGCAGCAGGCGCTGGCCCGCCTGGAGACCCTTCCGGACGCGGTGGAGCCTGAGCACCCGGACCTGGCTGGTCGCTATCCGCCGGCGGGCCGGCCACGTCGACGTCGACTCGGCTGCTGCCGCTGACCGCGGGAGGGGTTGGGCCGGTCTGTCGGCTCGCTGGTCGGAGGCTGGCTCTGCTTCGGCTCAGTGGCCGGCTCCGGTGCGGAACTCCTGTCCGCCTGCAATCGGTCCACTTCCAGACGTGCTGCGGCCAGGTCGGTTTCGGCTTGCGCGAGCTGATCCACCAGGTCCTCGGCCCGGCGCTCGGCCACCTCGGCCCGAAGCGTCCAGGCGGCAACGTGCTTGGCATGCTCGGTGGTCAGGCGCTGAGCCTGGTGGACAGCCGCGGTCAGTTCGCCACCGACGCGATCAAGTTCAGCGCGCAGAGCCTCTCGATCGGCCTCGGCTCGGCCGGCCCGGCCGGTCTGCTGGGCCAGCTCGGTCTGCAGACGCTCGATCTCGATCCGTGTCTTCCCTCGCCCCCACACGAGCTGCACCGCCTCGCCTCGCACCCGGACATGTCACCCACGATGAATCTAGGACAAACCATGCCAGCTATGGCGTGCGCGGGCATGAGACGGACGTCTCCTGCGTCGCCTCAGAAGCTGCGAGCATCCGACGATGACCTCGTTGCCGGCAACGTCGGGTTTCCCGCTGTTCCAGTTCGTCGGAACTGGCTCAGCGCCGCTTGATAGCCAATAGGAGCATCCGTCCCGGATGCGAGGGCCGCCCTCGGTGCTGGGGCGAACGGATGATGTGATCCCTGCCTCGGTCTCCGTACTGTCACACCGGGTAGCGATTAAGTGACTTAGAGGAGTGTTGTTGTGGCTGTCGCGAAGGACCTGGACGATCGCACGGTCGCCTTGGGCCCAGTCGCGCTGCCGCCGGCTCGCCGCCTGGTGGAGCCAGAGGAGATCCTCCAGGCCCGCCGCCTCCATGCGCGGGAGTACGTCAGGGCGGGATACCTCGCACCGGAGTCCATCGAGTCGGACGGTACGGCATGTGCCGAGGCCGACCCGTGGGTCGCACGCTCGCGGTACTTTGGGGCGTTCGACGCCATGGGCAGGGTGAGAGCGACGCTGCGGCTGATCGGGAATGACGTGCCGTGTCTGCTCCCGACGTTGCAGTTGTCCGGCATCGACCCCGCGGCCCGGAGGCGGCTGGCGGGCCTGCCGTTGGGACGGCTGGGCGAGATCTCCGCACTCGCCCGTGGCCGGGGGGCCGGGACGGAATTCACCCGGGCGGTCTTCCAGGCGATATGGGTGGACGCTATGGCCAGCCAGATCACGGACTGGGTCCTCAACGTGGACACGTTGGTCCTGCGAACCCTCCGCGGGATGGACCACGCCCTTTTCCGAGTGATCGGTTCGCCCTCCCCTGCCCCCATGCGCCCCGTGCTGCCGGTGTGGGCCCGGCCCTCTGACGTCCACCCGGCGATCTTCACCAACGGCCTGGCCGGGCGCGTCGTCCTGCCGTGACCACCTCTGACGGCATGCGCAGCTCGACCTCGACGGCCCGCGATGCGGAACGCGTCCAGCTCACCGACGCGGCCGGTGACTCAGATCTCTCGATCGAGTTCGACACTCGGGGAAGCGGTCGGCGGCCCCCCACGCGTACTGCGAGCACGATCAGGAGTCGACCAGCGCATAGCTGGCTGTGGCGCCGGTACGCGCGGGTGTACGACGCCCTCGAACACGTCGTCAGCTACCGGGAGATGCTCGACAGCGTCTTCGCCGCGGCAGGCCCCGTACGGGGCCGTGTCGTGGTCGACGTGGGCTGCGGCACAGGCAATCTGCTCGCGCAGTTCGCGTGCGACGAGCCGGCACGCCTGATCGGGATCGACGCCAGCGACGCCATGTTGGAGCGCGCCAGGATCAAGCTGCGTGTCCACCTCGATGAGGGACGAATCGAACTGCGTGAGTGCGACGCCGTCGCGGGACTTGCCGCGATGCCCCCGGACAGCGTCGACGTCGTCGTGGCCTCGAACGTCCTCTATGCCCTACCCGACCGGTCGGTCTTCTGGCGGGCGGCGTGCCGCGTCCTGCGCAGCGACGGACGCATTGTGATCTCGAATCCGGACCGGCCGGGCTTCGGTCCCGCGATCCGCCAGCAGTGGCGTACCCGTCGAGTCCGAGGATTCGCAGACGGTCGCCTGCCGGAAGTGGTGCTCCTCAACCTGGCCATCGACCTGCTCTCGGCGACCCACCGGTACGAGTTCGTGCCGTGGGCCAGGTTGGCCGCCGAGGCCGACAGGGCCGGTCTGACCCGCGCCGACTTCCTTGGCCGGTGCTACGGCGGCCCGAACGACGGGATGAACGTGGTCGGGATCCTCGCACCCTCCTGACGCTCGCTGCTCGCCCCGACAGCCCCGGCGCGGTGCGGAGCGCCGGCGCACCGGGACTGTTCACCCAGGCGCATGGCGACCGACGCATGTTCATCTCTGTGGGTCAAGGTCGTCCCGCGAGCCACCGACGTTGAGGTATGGACACCGTCGGCGCCCGGTCGCGGCGCCGAAGCGGCGCACGCAGCACCAACACCCACGTCCAGCGCATGGCTCGGATCGGCTGGCCCTCCCCCGGTCGATGGCTCGGCGCGGCCGCCACGTTGACGGTTGCAGCATGCGCCACCGTGTACCTGATATGGCCCGACGGCGTCGGCGGGGCCGCCTTCGTGGCTGTCTCTGCCCTCGGTCTGGCTGGTCTGGTGATCGGACCGCTTGCACGGCGGGCCACCCCACGCGCGGGCTGGCGATGGATCGCGGCAGCTGGAGGGCTGTTCCTGACCAGCCTCACGCTGCGGATCGGGGTGGTGCCGTCCGGTGGGTCACCGCTCACCTCGGCCGACCTGTGGTCGATCCTCGGCTACCTGGCCATCATCCGCGGCCTCTACCTGCTGGTGGTGCACTCCACACGCGGGTCGGCTCGCTCCGCGACCCTGGATGCGACCATCGTCACCGCCGGGGCGGCTCTGGGCTTCTTCAGCCTCGAGCTGGGCCCGCATCTGCAACGTGGCGAGAGCCTCGCGATCGTCCTGCTCAACATCTCCTATCCGGCTCTCGACGCGGCCGTGCTGGCTCTCACCGTGCACCTGGCCTTCCGGTCCTCGAAGTACTCGCCGTCGATGGTGATGTTGCTCAGCTCCATGACGACGCTGCTCCTGGCCGACCTCGGGTATCTCGCGTACTGGCATGTCGCGCCCTTCGCGACCACGCCGTGGCTCAACGTCATCTTCATGCTCAGCTACGCGCTCATCGGGGCGGCAGGCGTCCACCCGAGTGTGACCTCGCTGGCGCACCCCATGCCGGAAGCCCGGCAGCAGTCCAGCGGGAACTCCACGGTCCTGTTGCTCACCCTCCTTGGTCCAGCGGCGGCAGCGGTGCTCTCGCCCGTGTCCGGGACGACGGACTCGCTGGTTCGCGTCGCGCTGTTGTGCGTCGTCCTCCTCAGCATCCATCTGCGACTGCGTTTCACCATCAACGCCCTCCACCACGCAGCCCAGGAACTCGAGCAGGCTCAACAGCGCGCCCTGCACCAGGCGCTGCACGATGGCCTCACCGGGCTGGCCAACCGCGCCGCCTTCCGCGGCGCCCTGATTGAGCGGCTGAGCGCTGCGACACCAGACCGCGGAACCGCCCTACTGTGCCTCGACTCCGACCACTTCAAGCGGATCAACGACACGTGGGGGCACCCGGCCGGCGACGCGGTCATCCAAGAACTAGCACAGCGGCTCACGGCCGCGCTCCGCCCCAGCGACCAGCTCTATCGTCTCGGCGGCGACGAATTCGTGGTGCTCATGGCCGACGCAGGCCTCACCGAGGCGCAGCAGGCCGCCGAAGCCATGCTCGCCGCCGCCGCCGAGCCGCTCCCCCTCGACAACGGACAGAAGATCACGATGACGGCATCGGTAGGCGTGGCAGTCGCCGTGTCAGGTCACGACGTCGACCCCGACACGCTTGTCCAAGACGCCGACATCGCGCTGTACGCCGCCAAGGACCGCGGGCGCGCAACCTACGCCCTGTTCGACGACTCACTGCGCGACAGCCTGCAACGCCGGGTGACGCTCGCGGAAGAACTGCGCGAAGCGGTCACCGCCGGCGACATCGTCCCGTTCTACCAACCGATCCGCACCGGCACAGGCTTCGGCGACCTGTGCGGCTTCGAGGTCCTGGCGCGATGGATCCGGCCACCCGGCCACGACGTCGGCCCAACCGAGTTCATCCCCATCGCCGAGGACACCGGCCTCATCGTGGACATCGGCCGACACATGCTGGAATCCGCGTGCACCCAGCTCGCTACGTGGCGCCGCAGCACCGGCCGCGACCTCCACGTGTCCGTCAATCTCTCCGCCGCCGAGATCAGCCGCCACGATGTGCCAGCGCTCGTCGCCGACGTCCTCGCCGCAACAGGCCTTCCCGCCCACGCCCTCTGGCTGGAGATCACCGAATCAGTCCTGGTCGAGGACCGCAGCCTCGCCATGGACACCCTGCAACGCCTCTCTGCCATCGGCACTCTCCTGTGCATCGACGACTTCGGCACCGGCTACTCATCCCTGAGCTATCTCAAGCACTTCCCGATCGACGTCGTCAAAGTCGACCGCGCATTCGTCAAGGAACTCGCCACCGACGCTACCTCGCGCGGGCTCACCCAAGCGATCATCGAGATGGTCCAGGCGCTGCGCCTACGCGGCGTCGTCGCCGAAGGCGTCGACCAGCAAGCACAGGCAGACCTGCTCGAACAATGGGGCTGCCAGTGGGCACAAGGATTCCTCTGGTCCCGACCGCTGCCGCCGACCGAGATCGAGACCATGCTCCGCTCCGCCCCCCTGCGGTCAACACCCGCATAGGGCTCCGCGGTCGAGGTCTTCGGGGCGCCGAGTTCATCGCACACCCGGGTCGGCACCACAGGTCCTGCGCTGCGCGGCGCCTACAGCCCGAGCATGAAGGCGTTGCGGACGGCGTCGTTGGCAGCGTGCGCCAGGGCCGGGCCGGCGAGGTTGTGCGTGCGGCGCCACGCGAAGGAGAGCGGGACGCCGAGCAGCACGTGAACCACCACCAGTTCGATCGCCTGAAGGGGCAGGGGCAGTGCGTGGGATACGGGCAGGTGCCAGAGCCCCCAGAGGGCGGACACCACGATGGCAGACCGCCAGCCGCGCTGCCCGTGGTCGCGGTGCACGTGCGCGTCGATCGCTCCGCGGAAGGAGACCTCCTCGAGCAGGAAGGTCGCGGGGAAGTACAGCGCGGTGTACTGCACGACGGCGGCGACGGCCGCCGCTGCCGGCAACGGCGCCCCGGTGACGAGGTGGATCGCCGAGTAGACGAGCGCCATGCCGGTGGCTCCGATCGCGATGGGGAGAGCGGCCGAGCGCAGCGCGCCGAGCACTGTTCCGGTTCGCAGGGCGAAGGCGGCACAGACCGCGCCGACGGCAGCCGCGAGGTACCAGCCGGCCACTACCCAGTCGTGACTCCTCACGGCCCCAACGCCGTACACCGCGGGCAGCAGGGCCAGGGCGGCGGCCATGGCGAGCGCCGTTCGGTCCCACGCGAACCTGCTCGTCGCCGGGGCGAACAGCTCCCGCAGCGGACGACGGCGCACCAGGAGCTGGAACGCCACGGTCAGCGGGATCCCCAGCAGGAGGTACCCGTCGCTGCTGATCGGCAGCAGGTACCCGGCCGCCATCCACACGGCCACGAAGGCGATCGCCTCCACGGCGCGGCGCCGCGGCGAGGCGTCGGGCCGTCCGGAGCCGGCGAGGGCCGTGGTCGTCGTCCGAGCGGTGGGCGTTGTCATGGTCCTCTCCTGGGCCTGGGAGCGTCCTGTTCGACGGCGTCGGGGGTGCTCAGACGGTGATGAAGACCTTGCCTCGGGCCTTGCCGGCCACGAGGTGACGGATCGCGTCCGCGGTGGCGCTCAGCTCGAAGGGCCGGTCCGTGAACGAGGCGAGCCTTCCGTCCACGGCGTACGCGGCGAGCCGCTCCAGGCCCGAGAAGTGCTCCTTGTTCAGCACCATCGTCAGCCGCGGGGAGACGAAGGGGTTGAGCAGCAGCGCGTGCAGCTGACGGCCCATGCCCGGGCTCCAGGTGGCTCCGTTCTCACCCCCGACGATGACCAGCGTCCCGGTGCGCGTGAGGGCGCGTCGCAGGCGCGAGATCGGCGTCACTCCCCCGATGTCGAGCACGACGTCGAACGTGCGCGAGCCGTCGGCGAAGTCCTCGTGCGCGTAGTCGATGACGTGCGCCGCGCCGAGCTCCCTCACCAGCTGGGCCTTGGCGGCGCTCGCGACCCCCGTGACCGTCGCGTCCGACGCGACCGCGAGCTGCACCGCGTAGGTGCCGACGCCACCGGAGGCGCCGACGACGAGCACGGTCTGCCCCGCCTGCACCCGTGCGGCGTCGAGCGCTCGCAGGGCGGTCAGCCCGGAGACCGGCATGGCCGCGGCCTGGGCGAAGGTCAGGGCCGACGGCTTGTGCGCGAGCTTGTCCTCGCGGCCGACGGCGTACTCGGCGAAGGAGCCCCGGGCGATGCCGAAGACCTCGTCGCCGACGGCGAAGCGCGTGACGTCCGACCCGATCGCCACGACCGTGCCCGCCACGTCCCGACCCGGCACACGGTTCCTCGGCCGGCGCAGGCCCACGGCCGCGCGCACCAGATAGGGCTCCCCGTGCATCAGGTGCACGTCGCCCCGGCTGACACCGGCGGCGTGCACGCGCAGCAACACCTCACCGGCACCGGCCGTGGGCTGGTCGACGTCGCGCAGTTCCAGCACGTCGGCCGAGCCGTAGGTCTCCTGGACGATCGCCTTCATCGTGGTGGTCATGTCGTTCTCCTCCTCGGGATGGGTGCGCCTCGTGGCGCGGGATCAACAGTGGCCCGCAGGCTCACCGGGTCGCGCCGGTGAAATCGCCGGGGTTGTCGTCGCCGGGACCAGCTGACCTACCTCGCGAGCGGCGTGCCGGTCCGGACCGACGAGACGACCTCGCGGATGGCCGTGACCGTCGACGCAGCCGCGGTCTGGTCGGCGACGAGCATCTCGTGGGTCGCGCCGTCGACGATGCGGTGCGCCGAGTTGGTGGACAGCCGCGCCAGCTGGTCCTGGTGGGCGAACCAGGTTGCGGCGCTCCCGCTGCCCGCGGTGAGGACGAACAGCGGGGTGTCACCGAGGGTGTGCAGCTCGGCGGCCTCCTGCATCGAGGCGCTCCCCTGCGCGAACTCGTCGATCGTCGAACGCAGGGTGGCGGGCGTCGAGATGCTGGCCCGCACCTCCTCGCGCGCCGGGGAGGGCAGCTCGTTGTAGGAGGTCAGGCTGTACAGCCGGCCGAGCCCGACGCGCGAGCCGATCGAGACGAGTGCCGCTGCGCGCACGAGGACGTCGTTGCGGCCGGCGGGCGCGTCCGCACGAGGTGCCGGCGACGTGGGCGCGGTGGAGTCGATGAGCACCATGCCGGCGACGTCGGCCGGGGAGTGGGCGGCGTAGGCGAGCACGTAGAGCCCGCCGAAGGAGTGGCCGGCCAGAACGTACGGGCCGGGCACGTGCGCGGTGTGCAGCAGGGTGTGCAGGTCGTCCGCGACGCGGGTGCCGTCCTGGGGGGTGTCGACCGGGTCGCTCCAGCCGCGGCCGGGGCGGTCGTAGACGCACACCCGGGTGTCGCGGGCCACGGCCGGCGCGATCCACGCCATGGTCGAGGCCATGTCGCCCGCGCCCGGCTGCAGGACGACGGTCGGTCTGCCGGTGCCGGTGCAGTGCAGGTGCATCCGGTGCCCGTCGACGTCGATCTGCTGACCGGCCATCGGGTAGTGGCTGGCGTCGTACGCCTCGAGGGCCGTCTCGGCCCCGCCGCCGACGGAGGCCAGGGCGAGGACGGCGAGGACGGGGTAGACCAGCACGCGTGCGCTCGTGGAGTGCAGCCGGCGGCGCGCGCGGAGGAACGTGAGGACGGTCAGCGCCAGCAGCGCCGGTGGCCACACCCACGTGAGCACCTGCTGGGCCGTGGAGCCGAAGGCGATCAGCAGCAGCCCGCCCAGTCCCATGAACAGGGCTGGCGCTGCGGCCCAGCGTTGGGGCTGGTCGGTGAAGCGGACCGAGAGCGCGGCGAGCAGGGCCCAGCCGAGCGCGAAGCCGCCCAGGAGGGCGCCGGTCGCGCCGGTCTCGTCGGCGGGGATGAACGGGGCGAAGACGAGGAGCACCCCGGCTATGAGGCCGGTGGCCAACGAACCGGCCACGATCCGGCCGAGGTGCCCTCTCCGGCCGATCGGGGCCTCGGGCGCGGACCCCAGCGGTGTGTCGGTGTGCGTGGACTGGCGGACTGAGGGGTTCATGGCTCCTGCTCTCCGTGATGTCGGGCGGGTTGTTGGGCGGGTTGACGGGGATGGCCGGTGCCCCGTGACGTCGGTCAGGGGCGCAGCTCGTAGCCGGCGGCCTTCACCGCTGCGGCGACGTCGACCCGGTCGAGCGGCGTCTCGGCGGTGACCGTGACGGTGCCGGTGCTGGTGTCGATGTGGACGTCGACGACGCCAGGCAGCCGGCCGATCTGGTCGGCGACGGCGTCGTGGCATCGCGGGCAGGTCATGCCGTCGACGTGGAAGGTGGTCGCGCCGACGAAGGTGCGAGGCGTGTCGTTCAGCATGAGGGTCTCCCGGACGCTGGGCGGTGGCTCCTGACTGGTCCCTGACCTCTTGACCATGCGCCGTGGCCTTGCCTGGTCGCGCCGGTGATTTCGCCGGGGTTGCCCTCCATTTGGCTACGCTCGCCGCGTGCTCGCAGGTCGAGATGACGAGCGCGTCGCGGTTCGGGGGCTGCTGGACCAGGCGCGCCACTCACACGGGTCCGCGCTCGTCCTGCACGGACTGCCGGGCGTCGGCAAGTCCACGTTGCTCGCGGCCGCCGCCGCCGACGCCGAGGGGTTCACCGTGCTGCGGACCTCGGGGATCGAGTCGGAGTTGCCGCTCGCGTACGCGGCCCTCCAGCGCCTGGTGCGCCCTGTCCTGCGCCTCGCGGAACGACTGCCCGCGCCACAGGCGCGTTCGTTGCGCCGGGCGTTCGGTGAGGACGACGGCGAGGTCGACCGGTTCCTGGTCTTCCTCGCCGTGTTGAGCCTGCTGGCGGAGGCAGCGGAGGAGGCACCGGTGCTGGCTGTCGTCGATGACGCGCACTGGCTGGACGACGCCTCCGCCGCCGCGCTGCTCTTCGTGGCACGCCGCCTGCAGGTCGAACGGGTAGCCCTGCTGTTCGCCGCTCGCGACGGCGATGTCCGTCGCTTCGACGCCGGTGAGCTGCCGAACCTCGCGGTGGGCGAGCTCGACGCGTCCGACGCCGGCGTTCTGCTCACCTCGCTCGCCGGAGTCCCTGTTCCAGGCGACGTGCTCGACCGGCTCGTGACCAGCACCGGAGGCAACCCGCTCGCCCTCGTCGAGCTCGCGAACGCGCTCCCGACCGGTCAGCTCAGCGGACGGGATCCCCTGCCGGTGCACCTGCCGTTGACCGAGGGGGTGGAGCGTGCCTTCCTCGACCGGGTCAGACGCCTTCCCTCGGGCGCGCAGTCGTTCCTGCTGGCCGCGGCGGCCGACGACTCCGGCCGGGCCGCGATCGTGCGGCAGGCGGCGCTCGCCCTCGACGCCTCACCTGAGGCGGTCAGCGCTGCTGAGGACTCCGGCCTCGTCAGTGTCCTCGACGGCGTCGTGACCCTGCGTCACCCTCTGGTGCGCTCCGCGGTGTACGGCGCGGCGACGGGCAGCCAGCGCAGGGCGGCTCACCGGGCGCTCGCGCATGCTCTGGCCGGCAGCGGGGACGTCGACCGGCGCGCGTGGCACCGGGCGGCCGCGGCTGAGGAGCCCGACGAGTCCGTGGTCGCCGACCTGGACCGGGTCGCTGAGCGTGCCAGCCAGCGCGGCGGACTCGAGGCCGCCTCGGC
>JBAPWU010000163.1:0-1724 GCA_049283855.1 Kineosporiaceae bacterium | reverse complement strand
GTGCGGGTGCTCGGGGCGCGGGGGGCGCGGGGGGGAGGGGCGCGGCGGGGGGCGGGGGGTGGGGGCGGGGTACCGTTTCGGTCGTGACAGTGCCTGCGCCCGTGCGTGCCACGACCGTCGACCGGCTGCCGATCCGGATGCTCAACGACCGCGTCCTGGTCTCCAGCGACGGTGAGGGGGGCGAGCGGCGCTCCTCGGCCGGCATCGTCATTCCCGCCACGGCCGCGGTGGGCAAGCGGTTGGCCTGGGCCGGTGTGGTGGCGATCGGGCAGCACGTACGCCAGATCCAGGTCGGCGACCGGGTGCTCTACGACCCCGAGGAACGGGCCGAGGTCGAGCTGGGCGGCACCCAGTACGTGTTGTTGCGCGAGCGCGACATCCACGCGGTGGCCGCGCCCCGGGTCGAGGACGGCCAGACCGGTCTGTACCTCTGAGCCGACCCATCCCGTGAACTGCGACCCATCCCGTGAACTGCGACCTCCCGTGAACCGCTACAGCCCCCTCGACGTCGACGGCCCCACCCCCCTCGACATGATCCGCGCGGTGCCCGGCATCCGCCGCGACCCGCTGGCCTTCCTCGAGCGGTGCGTGGCCCGGCACGGTGAGCTGGTCACCTTCCCGATGCCGCGCACCCCGGTGCTGCTGGTCAACCACCCCGACGGCGCGCGCCGGGTCCTGCAGGACAACCATGCCGGCTACACCAAGGCGACGATCCAGTACTCCTCGCTGTCCCTGGTCACCGGAACCGGACTGCTCACCGCAGACGGCGCCGAGTGGCGCCGTCGCCGCCGGATCGTGCAGCCCGCCTTCCGTCACACCGCACTGCCCGGGGTCGCCGCTGCCGCCCAGCAGGCCGCCGAGCGCCTGCGCGAGCGCTGGGCGGGTGCGCCGGGCCTGGTGCTGGACGCCGAGGCCGCGATCCTGCGCGCCATGCTCGACGTGGTGGGCAGCACGTTGTTCGAGGCCGATCTCAGCGCGATCGGGGGGCAGGTGGTCGGTGCGGTCGACACGGCGCTGCGGTCGGTGATCGCCCGTTCCTCCTCGCCGCTGCCGGCCCGGCTGGACTGGCGCACCGCACGCCGCCTCCGCCGGGCCAATGCCACGCTGGACGGTGCCTGCGCCCAGATCGTGGCCCGGCGCCGTGCCCGCGGGATCGACAACGGTGAGGACGTGCTGGCCCTGCTCCTGCGCGCGGCCGATTCCGGCGAGCTCGACCCGGCGGCGGTGCGCGACGAACTGGTCACCCTGGTCATCGCCGGTCACGAGACCGTGGCCTCGGCGCTCACCTGGACCCTGCACCTGCTGGCCGCTCATCCCGGCGCGCAGGATCAGGTGGCCGCCGAGCTCGACACCGTGCTCGGCGCCGGCCCGGGTGCCCGGCCGCCGGGCTGGAACGACCTCGCCGCGCTGCCCTACACCCGGGCCGTGCTCGACGAGGCGCTGCGGCTCTACCCTCCGGCCTGGGTGATCACCCGGCGGGCTGCGGCCGACGACGCGCTGGCCGGCGTCGACGTCCCTGCGGGGACGCTGATCATCCTGAGTCCGTGGCTGCTGCACCGCCGGGCGGCCTCCTGGCCCGATCCGTCGGCCTTCGACCCCGCCCGGTTCCTCGACGCCGGCGGCCGGGCGCCGGGGAGCCGCCCGAGCGGTGACTATCTGCCCTTCGGCGCCGGGCCGCGGCTGTGCATCGGCCGCGACCTTGCTCTGGTGGAAGGCGTCCTGGT
>JBAPWU010000162.1:0-3590 GCA_049283855.1 Kineosporiaceae bacterium | reverse complement strand
CCGTTGCGCCGTGAGGCGGTAGCGCTGCCGAGCGAAGATCGAGCCGTCGGCGCCGAATCCCGCGTCGGCGAGCCGCCGGGAACACCGAAGGCGTGTCCACCACGGCAGGTGCAGGCCAGGAACTCCGCCTCGGACCGGCCAGGACGCGGGACGAGCGGCGCTGGTGGAGGGAACCCGGCAGGAGGACGATGGTCACATCGGGAAGGAGGTACCCGTGATGACCGCCCCCACCTCCCTTCACCCGCAGCCGCGCAGAACAGGCGTGGTCGTGCTCGGCCTGCTGTTGGCCGCCGCAGCCGTGCTGAACGGCCTCCCGATGCTCCTCGCCCTGCTCTTCGACTCCGGCGCAACGGTGATCGACCGGGCCCTGGCCCTGGCCCTCGTTCTTCCGGGGATCACGCTGGTGCTCTTGGCCGGTATCACCGCCGTGCACGCAGGCATGGGCCGCACCGGCGCTCACGCCGGGCCGACCAGCCTCGCCGGCCGGTGGGCGTCGGGGATGCTCGGGGCCGCCGCCATCGCGCTGATGGCGTTCGCGATCGCGGCGGTGGTCTCCGACCTCGACCCGGTCTCCACGGACTTCTTCGACAACCTGTGGCTGGCCGTGCCGCTTCTGGCCGCTTGGGTCATGGCCGCTGCCGCCCTGGTCACCTCCATCGTGGCCGCGCTGCGGCGGGACCGCTCCGCGGCTGTCCTGGCGATCCTGGGCATCTCCTACTCCGTGACCGTCTTCGGCGTGGGCGAGGCGGTGTTCCCGCACTGAGCGACGCGGCTCTGCGCTGCGGCCACCGCCGGTGGAGCCACCGGGTCAGCCGGACCCGGGTCCGGTCCGGGCCAGGATCGCCGGCAGGTCGACCCCGGTCGGAAGGGTGCCGAAGGCGCCGCCGTGGTCGCCGTCCAGCCGGGAGACACAGAACGCGTCCGCCACGGCCGACGGCGAGTGGCGTACGAGCAGCGACGCCTGGAGCAGTAACGCCATGGTCTCGACCACGCGGCGGGCTCGGTACTGCGGATCCGCGGTCGTCGTCAGGTCCCGGCGGAACGACTGGGCAGCGGCGTCGAGCCGACGGTCGGCGCCACCAGCCAGGTCGATCTCGGCCAGGAGCGCCTCGACCGTGCCGGGCCGGCGCTCGATCGCGCGCAGGACGTCCAGCGCCACCACGTTGCCCGACCCCTCCCAGATCGACGCCAGCGGGGCCTCCCGGTACAGCCGCGGCATCCCCGACTCCTCGACGTACCCGTTGCCGCCCAGGCACTCCAGTGCCTCGGCGGCGTGCATCGGGCCGCGCTTGCAGACCCAGTACTTGGCCACGGCCGTCCCGATCCGGGCGAACTGCGCCTCCGCCGGGTCGCCGCCCGCCGCCCGGTCGGCAGCGCCGGCCAGCCGCATCGCCAGGACGGTGGCGGCCTCGGACTCGATCGCCAGATCCGCCAACACATTGCGCATCAGCGGCTGGTCCAGCAGGCGGGCCCCGAAGACGCGTCGGTGGGCGCAGTGGTGCGCGGCGCGGGTCAGGCCGTATCTCATGCCGGCGGCAGCGCCGATGACGCAGTCGAGTCGGGTGAGGTTGACCATGTCGATGATGGTCTGAACGCCCCGCCCCTCGGGCCCGACCAGCCAGCCGACCGCGGCGTCGTACTCGAGTTCGGCCGAGGCGTTCGACCGGTTGCCCAGTTTGGACTTCAGCCGCTGCACGAGGATCCGGTTGCGGCTCGCGTCGGGGAGCACCCGCGGCAGCAGGAAGCAGGACAGGCCTCCGGGTGCCTGCGCCAGGGTGAGGAAGACGTCCGACATCGGCGCGGAGGTGAACCATTTGTGCCCGGTCAGCCGGTAGCTGCCGTCACCGGCGGCCGTGGCGATGGTCGTGTTCGCCCGGACATCCGACCCGCCCTGCTTCTCGGTCATCGACATCCCGGCCAGCAGCCCCTGCTTGGTCCGCGGGTCGCGCAGACCCGGATCGTAGCGCCGGGCGGTCAGCAGCGGCTCGAGCCAGCCGCTCAGCTCGGGGTCCGCTCGCAGCACCGGGACCGCGGCGTAGGTCATCGAGATCGGGCAGGTGTGACCGGCCTCGGCCTGGGACCAGACGAAGAACCGGGCGGCCCGGGCCACGTGGGCGGCCGGTCGCCGGTCGGCCCACGGCGCGGCGTGCAGCCCCTCGCGCACAGCGACACCGACCAACCGATGCCACGCCGGGTGGAACTCCACCTCGTCGATCCGATGGCCGAACCGGTCGTGCGTCGCCAGTACCGGAGGATGCCCGTCGGCCTGCCGGGCCCACTCCCCCGCCTGCTCCGACCCGGCGAGCAGGCCCAGGTCGTGCAGGTCCGGCTCACACCAGGCCGCCCCCTCGCGACCCGCTGCTGCCAGCAGGGCGGGATCGTCGGCGACGTCCGCGCCATAGGGCAGCGGGACCTGGTTGGTCACCTCGTGGGTCGAAGCCACCGGTCTCCTCATCTCGAAGGTCGCTGCGCACCTCAGGCCAGTTCGGCCATGGCTGACTCGATGCCCTGGCTGAGCACCTCCAGATCGGGCACCCGGTCGGCGTCCCCGGTGATCCCGAAGCCGACCCGGCCGTCATAGGACATGATCCCGATCGTGATCCGCAGCGAGATGGCCAACGGGATGTAGGGGAACATCTCCAGCATCCGGCTCCCCAGGAGATACATGGGCACCTGGGGACCGGGCACGTTCGTGGTCACGGTGCTGATCGAGCGCTGCGGCATCCGCGCGGCCAGCCGCGCACCCAGGGCGAACAACGTGGGCGGGAAGAGTTCGGCGGCCTCCAGCATGCTCTCCACGCCCAGGGCCATGCCGCGGCCCTTGAGGCTGGACAGCTGCGCGGTCACCGCCGCGAGCCGCTGGGCGGGGTCGGCGATGCCGACCGGCAGGTCGGCGAACACCGCGGACACCTGGTTGCCCAGGGTGCCCTGCTGGTTGGAGCGGCGGACCGATACCGGCACCAGGGTGCGGATCGTGCGGCCGGTCACGTTCTCGCCGCGCGACTGCAGGAGCGTCCGGAAACCGCCGGTGATGGC
Organism: Kineosporiaceae bacterium; assembly: GCA_049283855.1. GTDB lineage: Bacteria > Actinomycetota > Actinomycetes > Actinomycetales > Kineosporiaceae > JADJPO01. Next base: position 554 of record JBAPWU010000162.1, on the reverse strand, counting down.
GGCCAGGAACACGTCGTTGACCGTGCCGCCGAAGGTGTTCTTGATCCGCTTGACCTCGGCGAGGTCCGCGCGCGCCCATGCCCAGCTGCGGTGCGGCCCGATCGGACCGTCCAGCACCGTCTCCAATCTGGCGGCCTTGCCCCCCATCTCGGCCAGACCCCAGAGCTGGACGGCGGCCTCGCGCACCGCGCGCGTCGGTCTGGCCACCGCGCCCGCCGCCGCCCGGACCTGGTCCGCCGGGCTGCGCAGCGCGTCCATCACGGCGCCGGTCACCAGCTGCCCGCGGGTCGGCTCGGCCGCGGCCTGCCAGGACGGCGCCGTCGGACGCCGGGTCCGGCGCCGTCGATCCAGCAGCACGCCCATGATGTCGGTGCCCGAGATGCCGTCCATCATCGCGTGGTGGGCCTTGTTGATCAGGGCCCAGCGATCGCCGGACAGTCCCTCCACCAGCCACATCTCCCACAGCGGCCGCTGCGGATCCAGCGGCTGGGACATCAGCCGGCCGGCGAGCGTCCGCAGCTGTGCGTCCGTGCCCGGTGCGGGCAGTGCCGTGT
>JBAPWU010000161.1:0-8125 GCA_049283855.1 Kineosporiaceae bacterium | reverse complement strand
CGGCGGCACCGACCCCGCCCGCCCGGCGCACGGACGCCGAGTCGGTCCGGGGGCGGCTCGGCAGCTACCAGCGTGGGCTGAGCTCGGCCCGGCGTGCCCGCCATCTGCCGGCCGAACCGGATTCGGGTGGCGTATTCAACGGGGGAACCGAAGCCGGGCAGGGCGCCGGCCGTCAAGGAGGAGATTCGTGACTGTAGGGACGGGAGCCGACGTCGGCTGGCTGGTGGACGGGTTCACCCAGCGGGTGCCCGGCGTGGCCCACGCCGCGGTGGTCTCGGCCGACGGGCTGCTGATGGCCAGTTCGGCCGGCCTCCCCCGTGACCGCGCCGACCAGTTGTCGGCCGTGGCCTCTGGTCTGGGCAGCCTCACCAACGGAGCTGCGCTGTGCTTCTCGGCCGGATCGGTCGTGCAAACCGTGGTCGAGATGCAGGGCGGCTTCCTGCTGCTGATGGCGATCTCCGACGGCTCGTGGCTGGCGGTCCTCGCCTCCCCGACCTCGGACATCGGCCTCGTGGGCTATGAGATGACGATGCTCGTCGACCGGGTGGGCGACCATCTGTCCCCTGAGCTCCGCCAGGCCGGCTCCGGCTGGTCCGGACCGGCCTGAGGAACGGGGTCGACAGCGCATGGCGACCGAGGATCGCCCCGGCGGCACAGATCCGCCCGAGGGCCCCGGCCCCCGCAACCGGCGCGTGCACCGCACCAGCGGCGACACCGTGTGGCGGCGGACCACTCGGGGAACCGGGGTGCCCGCCACCGGTGGAATACCGCAGGTGCCGGACGGCCAGGCGGCAGCTGCGGACTCGGGAACGACCGATGCCGTGACTTCGGGTCCGACTGCGACGACGGTTCAGCAGCCCGCTCGGCCGGCCGTCCAGCCGGCGGGGACCCCGCCGTCCGCGGCGACCCCGCCGTCCGCGCGTACTCAGGCGACCGCGCCCACCCAGGCGACCTCGCCCACCCAGCCGACCTCGGCGAGCGATTCCGACTGGATGGCCGTGGCCCGGCAGGAGGCCGAGCGCGCGCGCCACCAGGATGCGGTGGCCACCGCCTGGGCACCCGGCGGGAATCCGGACGACCTCGCGATCGACCTCACGGCCTCGCCGTCGCTGGTCCGGCCGTATGCGCGGACCGGGGGGCGGACCAAGCCGGTGCGCGATCTCGATCTCGAGGCACTGGTCCGCACGACCCTCAGCGGCAAGGAGGCGTCCACCAGTCCGTGGCTCACCCCCGAGCACACGACCATCATCGAGCTGTGCAGCGGAACAGTTTCCGTGGCCGAGATCGCCGCCCGGCTGGCAGTCCCTCTCGGCGTGGCCCGCGTGATCATTGCTGACATGGTCGACCTGGGGCTGGTCGAGGTCATGAAGACCTCTGCCGCCGAAGGCGACGAACGTGACCCCGACTTCCTGAGGAGAGTACTCAGTGGCCTCCAGCGGCTCTGACGCGCGGCCGACCCGCTCCACCAAGATCGTCATCTCTGGCGGCTTCGGGGCGGGCAAGACGACCTTCGTCGGCGCCGTCTCCGAGATCGTCCCGTTGCGCACCGAGGCCGTGATGACGGCGGCGAGCAGCGCGGTCGACGATCTGTCGGCCACCCCCCACAAGACCACCACCACCGTGGCGATGGACTTCGGCCGGATCTCGATCGACGATCAACTCGTCCTGTACCTGTTCGGCTCTCCGGGGCAGAACCGGTTCTGGTTCATGTGGGACGACCTGGTGCGCGGCGCGATCGGTGCGATCGTGCTGGTCGACACCCGTCGGCTCGAGGACTGCTTCGGACCGATCGATTTCTTCGAGGCCCGCAACCTGCCGTTCGTGGTGGCCATCAACGCCTTCGACGGCGAGCTGCCGCACGACCCGGAGGCGGTGCGTGAGGCCCTGCAGCTGAGCGAGGGCACCCCGGTCATCGTCTGCGACGCCCGGGACAAGGAGTCGGCGAAGCAGGCGCTGATCGCGGTGGTCGAACACGCCCTGCGCACCTGGTCGAAGATGGCCTCCGCGGCAGCGCCGTCCCCCGCCACTCACTGACGGCCTCCGCGCCGTCCGCTGCTGCCCTCTGCGCCGTCCGCTGCTGTCCTCCGCGCCGTCTGCGCCGTCCGACCTGACCGGTGTGCACGAACCGGTGGAATCCGAGCTGGATACCGCCCGGAAATGCACACCGGTGGAGGGTGGGTGGAGCTGAGCCCGTCCCGTCGCGTGGGGATCGAGGGACCACTTGGTGTTGATCGCGGGCAGAGATGCGCAACGGTCCCCCCGGGCGAACCCGGGGGGACCGTTGGTGTGTGTGTACTGCGTGGGATCAGGCGGACGCCGCCACCGGGATCTCGTCGTGCATCGCCGAGGCGCGGCGCTTGGAGATCGTGACCGCCGTGACGATCACTACCAGCGCGATCAGGGCGATGGTGACCCGGACCGCGGTGTTGTCGGCCTGCTGGACGATCGCCGGGGCGATCAGCACCGAGACCAGGTTCATCACCTTGATCAGCGGGTTGATCGACGGGCCCGCGGTGTCCTTGAACGGGTCACCGACGGTGTCACCGATCACCGTCGCGGCATGGGCGTCGGAGCCCTTGCCGCCATGCAGGCCGTCCTCGACCAGCTTCTTGGCGTTGTCCCAGGCGCCACCGGAGTTGGCCAGGAACACGGCCATCAGCACGCCGACGCCGATCGCTCCGGCCAGGTACCCGGCCAGGGCGCCGACGCCCAGGCCGAAGCCGACGGCGATCGGAGCCATGGCCGCCAGCAGGCCCGGGGTGGCCAGCTCGCGCAGGGAGTCCCGGGTGCAGATGTCGACCACCCGGCCGTACTCCGGCTTCTCGGTGTAGTCCATGATCCCGGGGTGCTCCTTGAACTGCCGGCGCACCTCGAACACGATCGCGCCCGCGGCACGGGTCACCGCGTCGATCGCCAGACCGGAGAACAGGAAGACCACCGCGGCACCGATCATCAGGCCGACCAGCACGTTCGGCGAGACGATCTGGTAGGCGTCCACGGCGTCCTGAGCGGTCTTGCCGGCCTTGATCAGCGCCGTGGTCACCGCGTCGTTGTAGGAGCCGAACAGCGCCGTCGCGGCCAGCACAGCGGTCGCGATCGCGATGCCCTTGGTGATCGCCTTCGTGGTGTTGCCGACCGCGTCGAGCTCGGTGAGGATCTTCGCGCCCTCGCCGGACACGTCCCCGGACATCTCCGCGATGCCCTGGGCGTTGTCGCTGACCGGGCCGAAGGTGTCCATCGCCACGATCACCCCCACCGTGGTCAGCAGACCACACCCGGCCAGGGCGATCAGGAACAGCGACAGGATGACCGAGCCGCCACCGAGCAGGTAGGCCGCGTAGACGGCCGCCCCGATGGTGATCGAGGTGTAGACGGCCGACTCCAGGCCGACCCCGATCCCGGAGAGCACCACGGTGGCCGCGCCGGTCAGCGCCGTGTCGGCCACGTTGTGGGTCGGCGGGTGATCGGTGCCGGTGAAGTACCCGGTCAGCCAGAGGATCACCCCGGCCAGCACGATGCCGAGCACCACCGCCGCGATGGCCAGTACCCGGGGGTTGCCGTCCAGTTTCTGGATCGCCGCGCCGGCCGTGGTCAACTCGGCGAACGTGGAGGGCAGGTAGACGAAGGCCGCGATCCCGCAGAGCACGGCGGAGATCAGCGCGGACAGGTAGAACCCGCGGTTGATCGCCTTCAGCCCGCTCTCGCCCTCGCGGGGCCTGGTCAGGTAGACGCCCATCGCGGCGGTGATCGCCCCGATGGCCGGAACGATCAGCGGGAAGACCAGGCCCTCGGTGCCGAACGCGGCCTTGCCGAGGATCAGCGCGGCGACCAGGGTCACCGCGTAGGACTCGAACAGGTCGGCCGCCATGCCGGCGCAGTCACCGACGTTGTCGCCCACGTTGTCGGCGATGGTCGCCGCGTTGCGCGGGTCGTCCTCGGGAATGCCCTGCTCGACCTTGCCGACCAGGTCGGCGCCGACGTCGGCCGCCTTGGTGAAGATGCCGCCGCCGACCCTCATGAACATGGCCAGCAGGGCGGCACCGAAGCCGAAGCCCTCGAGCACGGCCGGAGCGTCACCCTTGTAGATCAGGACGACGGTGGAGGCACCGAGCAGACCGAGGCCGACGGTGGACATACCCACCACGCCACCGGTCCGGAAGGCCACTCGCATGCCGTTGTCGCGGCCGTTCGGCTCACGCGCCGCGGCCGCCACCCGCAGGTTGGCGCGCACGGCGAGGTTCATGCCGAGGTAACCGATGGACGCCGAGAACAGGGCACCCACGACGAAGAAGAGGCTTCGTCCGATCTTGATCGAGTTGTCGTCCGCGGGCAGCAGGAACAGCAGGAGGAAGACCAGGACGACGAAGCCGGCCAGGGTCTTGAACTGCCGATTGAGGTAGGCCGAGGCGCCCTCTTGCACGGCTCGGGCGATTTCCTTCATTTTGTCGGTGCCCTCACCAGCGGAGAGAACCTGACCTCGGAATACCACTGCGACTCCCAGAGAGAGCACAGAGATAGCCGTCACAGCGGCGACCAAGGTCAGATTTCCGCCTGCGAGGGGTACCACGGGGCCACCAGCAGCCTGGGCGCTCCCCAGCATTCGTCCTCCTCGACGTGCAATGCGACCCGCCTTGCCGATGAACACCGGTATTCGAGGGCGGGGGCATAGCGGCGCATCAGGTGACAACCTGTGCGGTGAACGCGGCGCAGTCTACGGAAAGTAACGGGTGGCGCAAAAGCGTGTCGCGTGTGACCTAGTCCACCGAGGGCGTGACGTGTCGAGCGGATCATCACCCGACGGCAGGCCAGGGCGAGCGGTGAAGGGTGTGGCTCGCGGGCCGGGCGGAGGGTCGATCAGCCCCGGCGATCAGCGGGGCTCGTCGCCCGGACCTGGTTGAAAGCGGTTCCAGCGCAGATGGACCACGGCCGGAGCGCCGCGGTGGTCGGTGACCACCTCGATCGCGTCCGACAGGGCGGCGGCCATGGCCAGGGTGATCGACTCCTCGGGCAGCTCCACCACGCCGGCGGGGTCGGCCACGCTCACGTCCAGTACCGGGCCGGAATCGTCGACCTCAACCCTGATCACCCAGTGCTCATCGGCGGGCCAGCGGCTCATCCCGCACCGGCTCACCGCCCGGGCGCACATCTCGCCCACGGCGAGGCGGACGTCGTCCAGCCGCGACTCGTGCAGGCCCGCCCGGCGCGCGACCGCGACCACGACCAGCCGCGCTGTCCGCACATGTTCGGCGGCGGGGGCGAAAGTGAGGACGACGGGCGACATCGCGGCCGAGCGGCCTCTCAGCCGGTCCCGGCCGGCTGGTCGTCCGGTGCCGCGAGCGCATCGGCGAGGGTGGCGAAGATCGGGAAGACCTTCGTCAGACCGGTGATCCGGAACACTTTGAGGATCTTCTCCTGGGCACAGACCAGGCGCAGGGTGCCGTCGTGGGTGCGCACCCGGTTGAGCCCGCCGACCAGAACTCCGAGCCCGGTGGAGTCCATGAACTCCACCGCCGACAGGTCGACGATCACGTGATAGTGCCCCGAGGCGACGAGGTCGTTGAGCCGCTCACGCAAGGAGGGCGCGGTGTACACGTCGATCTCACCGGCGACGGAGACGACGGAATGCCCACCCTCCTGCCGGCTGGTGACGCTGAGGTCCACGGAGCCCCTCCCTGGAGCGAACAATGGTCGGGCCGACATTTCACGCTGTCAGCGATGGCATTCAACCACTATCGGACGTCCAGATCGTCCCACGGGGGTGGGTTCGCCCGGGAAGCAGCCCGTGTCGGTGCCGGCGATCAGACTGATGGACATGAGCCTCGCCGCAGACCCGGCCACCGGATTTCCCGGCCGGTTGACCCTGCCCTTCGGGCGCCGCGAGCGGGTGCTGCACGTCGAGGTCCTGCCGGCCCGCACGGGGGTTTCGGTGCCCTGGCCCTCGTGGGCCGATCCCGAGGTCGTGGCGGCCTTCGGCCGCCAGGGCATCGCGTTGCCGTGGCGGCACCAGTCGGAGGCTGCGCGCGCGGCCTGGTCGGGCGAACACGTGGCCCTGGCCACCGGAACCGCGTCGGGCAAGTCGCTGGCCTACCAACTGGTCGCGCTCACCGCGGCCCGCAGCCCCCGGCCGGGGCGCGTCGGCGGGCGGGGCTCGGGAACGCTGTACATCTCCCCCACCAAAGCCCTGGCCGCCGACCAGCTCGCCGCGCTGGAACGGCTCGCGGTTCCCGGGGTGCGGGTGGCCACCTTCGACGGTGACACCCCACCCGATCAGCGGCTCTGGGCCCGCGAGCACGCCGAGGTGGTGCTGACCAATCCCGACGCGCTGCACCACTCGCTCCTGCCCGGCCACGTGCGCTGGGCCTCCTTCCTGCGCAGCCTTCGCCTCGTCGTCCTGGACGAGTCGCACCACTACCGGGGCGTGTTCGGCGCGCACGTGGCGGCCATCGTGCGCCGACTGCGCCGACTGGCGGCCCGCTACGGCGCCGACCCGGTGTTCGTCACACTCTCGGCGACCACCGGAGATCCGGCCGGGACGGCGTCCGCCCTGACCGGCCTGTCCGCCCGCGCCGTCGACCAGGACGCGTCGCCGCGTGGCGCCACCCGCTTCCTGCTCTGGGAGCCCCCGCTGCTGCCCGGCGGGGGCGAGAACGGGGCACCCACCCGGCGCACCGCCCTGGCCGAGACCGCCGAGCTGCTCGCCGACCTCGTGATCGGCGGCACCCGGGCCCTGGCCTTCGTGTCGTCGCGGCGGGGTGTGGAGGCGGTCGCGGCCATCACCCGGCGGCTGGTCGGCGAGCTCGACCCCGCACTGGTCGAGCGGGTCTCGGCCTACCGCGGCGGGTATCTGCCCGAGGAACGACGCGCCCTGGAGGCGGACCTGCGCTCGGGACAGCTGCTCGCCCTGGCGGCCACCAACGCCCTCGAACTGGGGATCGACGTCTCCGGTCTGGACGCCGTCCTGATCTGCGGGTGGCCGGGTCGGCGCGCCTCGCTGTGGCAGCAGGCGGGCCGGGCCGGACGCCGCGGCCAGGACGCGCTGGCCGTGCTGATCGCTCGGGACGACCCGCTGGACACCTACCTCGTGCACCACCCCGAGGCGATCTTCGGCCGATCCGTGGAGGCGAGCGTGCTCGATCCGGCCAACCCCTACGTGCTCGCACCGCAGCTGTGCGCCGCGGCGGCCGAACTGCCGCTGACCACGGCCGACGCCGAGCTGTTCGGGCCGGACACCCTCGCGCTGGCGGACGCCCTGACCGGACAGGGGGCATTGCGCCGCCGACCGACGGGCTGGTTCTGGACCAGGCCCGACCGTGCGGCCGACCTGGCCGATCTGCGGGGCACCGGCGGCGACCCGGTGCGGATCGTCGATGCCGGAACCGGCCGGGTGCTCGGCAGCGTGGATGCCGCCGCGGCGCACCACACGGTGCACGCCGGCGCGGTCTACCTGCACCAGGGCAGGTCGTGGCTGGTCACCGGGCTCGACCTGGAGGCGGGGCTCGCGCTGGTCGAGCCCACCGGCGACCAGATCTCGACCCAGGCCCGGGACGTGAGCGACCTCCGGGTGCTCGGTGAGCGCTGCCACAGGGCCTGGGGAGCGGTGGCGATGATGTGCGGAACCGTGGAGGTGACCTCGCAGGTGGTCTCGTTCATCCGCCGCGCCGTGCGCGACGGTCGGGTGCTGGGCGAACACCGGCTGGACCTCCCGGCCCGCACGCTGAGGACCAGCGCGGTGTGGTGGACCATGCCGGCCGACCTGCTGGCCGATCACGGGATCGGGGCCGCTGCGGTGCCAGGGGCCGCGCACGCCGCCGAACACGCCGCGATCGGCATGCTGCCGCTGGTCGCCACCTGCGACCGGTGGGACGTCGGGGGCGTCTCCACGGCGATGCACCCCGACACCGGCCTGCCCACGATCTTCGTGCACGACGGACATCCCGGCGGCGCCGGGTTCGCCGAGCGAGGGTTCGCTGCGGCGGCGACCTGGCTGGAGGCGACCCGGGCGGTGATCCGCGAGTGCGAGTGCGCGACGGGATGCCCGTCCTGCGTGCAGTCGCCGAAGTGCGGCAACGGCAACGAGCCCCTCGACAAGAACGCCGCCGCCCGCCTCCTGGACGCCGTCCTCGCC
>JBAPWU010000160.1:0-3197 GCA_049283855.1 Kineosporiaceae bacterium | reverse complement strand
GCGCAGCGAAGCCCAGGCCGAGGCCCATGCTGCGCGCGTCCACCACCTCGACCGTGATCCCGTCCGCCGCCACCTCGCGGGCGGCCACGCGAGCGGCGTCCACCGTGCCGGACAGCTCCCCCGACAGGTGCACCGAGACGATCCCGGTGCTTCGCGCCGAGTCGCCGGCCAGCTTCCGGTAGGTCCGGGCGAAGGACGCCGGCGCGGGCCGCGACGTGGTCACCGCCTGCCCGGCGAGGAGCGCCTGCGCCACCTGCCCACTGGTGACCTCGACGCCCTCGGCCAGCGACCGCCCCGTGATCACCACCTGCAGGGGTACCACCACCAGCCCGTGCCGCTCGGCCAGCCCCGCGGGGAGGTAGGACGTGGAGTCGGTGACCACCACCACGGTCGCAGGCATGGCCGCGCCCTCAGCCGGGAACGATGTTGACCAGCTTGGGTTCGCGGATCACGACCGTGCGGATTCCCCTGCCGTCCAACGCCTTCTGCACCGCCGGGCTGGCCAGGGCCAGCGCGCGCAGCGCCTCCGCGGTGATCGCCGGAGGCACCTGGAGCCGGTCGCGCACCTTGCCCGCGACCTGGACGACACAGGTCACCGTCTGCTCGACCAGCAGCGCCTGATCCACGGCCGGCCACCCGGCCAGGGCCACGCCCGGCGCGTGGCCCAGGCGGGCCCACATGTCCTCGGCGGCGTACGGCGCGAACAGGGACAGCATGATCGCGACGGCCTCGGTCGCCTCGCGCACCGCGGGATCGCCGGAGCCGCGCCCCGTGTCGATCGCCTTGCGCACGGCGTTGACCAGCTCCATCACCCGGGCCACGGCCACGTTGAACCGGAACCCCTCGATCAGGTCGGCGACGTCGCGCAGCGTGCGGTGGGTCAGCGAGCGCAGCGCGACGTCCCCACCCGAGACGTCCACCCCGACCGGGCTGGTCACGTCACCGGACAGCCGCCAGGCCCGGGCCAGGAAGCGGGCCGAACCGGCCGGTGACACGTCGGCCCAGTCGATGTCGTCCTCGGGCGGACCGGCGAAGACCAGGGTCAGCCGCACCGCGTCCACCCCGTGCTCGTCCAGCTGGTCGGACAGGGCCACCAGGTTGCCCCGCGACTTGCTCATCGCCGAGCCGTTCATGATCACCATGCCCTGGTTCAGCAGCGCCGTGAAGGGCTCGACGAAGTCGACCATGCCCAGGTCGTGCAGCACCTTGGTGAAGAACCGGGCGTACAACAGGTGCAGGATCGCGTGGGTGACGCCGCCGACGTACTGCTCGACCGGCATCCACCTCCGTACCTCCGCGACGTCGAACGGCACGTCGTCGCGGCCGGGTGAGACGAACCGCAGGAAGTACCAGGAGGAGTCGACGAAGGTGTCCATCGTGTCGGTGTCGCGCAGGGCCGGGCCGCCGCACTGCGGGCAGGCCACGTTGACCCAGTCCACAGCCCCGCCCAGCGGTGAGGTGCCCTTCGGCGTCAGGTCCAGCCCCGCGGCGGGAGGCAGCTCGACGGGCAGCTGCTCGTCGGGCACCCGTACCTGTCCGCAGGCCTGGCAGTGCACGATCGGGATCGGCGTGCCCCAGTAGCGCTGCCGGGAGATCAGCCAGTCACGCAGCCGGTAGTTGGTGGTCGCCCGGCCCAGCCCCGTGGCCGCCAGTGTGTCGATGATGGTGGCGATCGCCTCGGTCTTGGCCAGACCGTCCAGCGGCCCGGAGTTGACCATCGCGCCGTCGCCGGCGGTGGCCACCCCGCTGATCGCCGGGTCGGGCAGCGCCGCGCCGTCGGCATCGCGGACGTCGACGACCACCCGCACCGGCAGGTCGAAGGCCCGGGCGAAGTCCAGGTCGCGCTGGTCGTGCGCCGGCACCGCCATGATCGCGCCGTGGCCGTAGTCGGCCAGCACGTAGTCGGCGGCGTAGATCGGGATCCGCTCCCCGTTGACCGGGTTCACGGCGTGCCGGCCCAGGAACACCCCGGTCTTCGGCCGGTCGGTGGCCAGACGCTCGATCTCACTGGTGCGCCGCACCTGGGCCAGGTAGTCCTCGAAGGCCGCGCGGACGTCGTCCGGCGCCGAGGCGGCCAGCTCGGCGGCCAGGTCCGCATCGGGGGCGACCACGAAGAAGGTGGCCCCGAACAGCGTGTCCGGACGGGTGGTGTAGACCGTGACCGGCGCCTCGCGACCCTCGATGGCGAACACCACGTCGGCGCCGGTGGATCGCCCGATCCAGTTGCGCTGCATGGTCAGCACCTTGTCGGGCCAGGTGCCCTGCAGCTGCTGCATGTCCTCCAGCAGCCGGTCGGCGTACTCGGTGATCTTCAGGTACCACTGGGTCAGCTTCTTCTTCGTGACCGGGGAGTCGCACCGCTCGCACCGGCCGTCGACCACCTGCTCGTTGGCCAGCACGGTCTGGTCGGTCGGGCACCAGTTCACCAGGCTCGGACGGCGGTAGGCCAGGCCGCGGGCATGCAGCTGGTTGAACAGCCACTGGTTCCAGCGGTAGTACTCCGGGTCGCAGGTGCGCAGGATCCGGTCCCAGTCGAAGGAGCACGCATACCGCCGCATCGAGGACAGCTGCTGGGCGATGTTGTCGTAGGTCCACGCGCGCGGGTCCAGGCCGCGCTTGATCGCGGCGTTCTCGGCGGGCAGGCCGAAGGCGTCCCAGCCGATCGGGTGCATCACGTTGTAGCCGCGCTGCACCCAGTACCGCGCGACCACGTCACCCAGCGCGTAGGCCTCGGCATGGCCCATGTGCAGGTCGCCGGAGGGGTAGGGGAACATGTCCAGCACGTACTTGCGCGGTCGCGGGTCCTCCGGCCGGCCGCTGCGGAACGGGGCCAGTTCGTCCCACACGGGCAGCCAGCGGTCCTGGATCGCGGTGACGTCGTAGCGGTTCTCGTCGGCGACGGGATCCACGGTGATCTCGGTCTGGGTCATCGTCTGGAGTCCTTCGGTCTCGGTCCCACATGGTGCGAACACATGACGGGGCGCCGCACTGAGCTGCTCGGCTCAGCGCGGCCCGATAAGGACCAGCACCGCATTCCGCACCCGGCCAGGGTATCGGACCGGCATCGGTGGCCCGAACCGGGTTACGGGTCAGCGCGTGAGCAGGAAGGCGGCGACCACCAGCGCGACCGCGACCAGCACCCAGCGGAACGCCCCCCGGCCGAGGCGCGGCCCGGCGACGGCGACCGCCCCCGCGAC
>JBAPWU010000159.1:0-4008 GCA_049283855.1 Kineosporiaceae bacterium | reverse complement strand
CCTCAGGGCTGACGAACACCTGCGCATCGTTGGACGAGCAGGCTCCGACCACCCCCGCGGCGGCCGCTGCGGTCAGTCCTTTGAGCATGGCCCGACGAGAGACCTGGACGTACCGCGACTGCTGAGCTGTCACCGACACCACTTCCTGTTCCGCGGACCCCCCACCGGAGCCGGACACCACTCCCGGCGCAGGCTAGCAGCCTGCGCCGGGCCTCTTCCGGCCGACGCCGATTTCGCTCAGCCACGCAACCGTGTCCCGCAGGGAGTCGGCCGGATCACGAGGCGCGAAGCCGAGCTCGCTCCTGGCCTTGACCTGGCTGAACCGGGCAGGGGCGGCCAGCGTGTGCAAGGAGTAGCGGGTGACCAGTGCCGGACGGCCGAGCCAGCCGTAGACCCGCTCGAGGCCGGGGGCGACCAGAGCGGCCACGCGGCTCGGCACGACCCGCCGCACCGGTCGCCGGCCCGCGGCGGCGCAGGTCACCCGCACGATCTCCTCGATCGAGAGGTAGCGGCCCGAGAGGATGTAGCACTGCCCCGACCGGCCCCGTTCGAGCGCGGCGATCATCCCGGCGCCGACGTCCCGGACGTCGACGAAGTCGTACCCGCCGTCCACATAGGCCGGCAACCGCCCGGTGACCAGGTCGCGCACCAGCGCGGTGACCGGTCCCTGCCCGAAGTCTCCCGGGCCGACCAGACCGGACGGGTGCACGACCACCGTGCTCAGCGCCGGGCCGTCGGCGTCCAGCACCAGTTGGGTGGCCGCCGCCTTGGTCTTGGCGTAGCCGCCGACGACCGAATCCGGGTGGAACCGGGCCGCCTCCCGGATCGGCGCGCCGTGCGCCCCCGCAGGGATCGCGTGCACCGAGCTGGTGTAGACGAGCCGACGGATGCCATGGCGCCGGCAGGCGTCGATCACGTTCGCCGTCCCGCCGACGTTGACCTGGCGGACCTCCTCGGTCACGTCCCAGGCGATCGAGACGATGCCGGCGCAGTGCAGCACCGCGGCCGCCGGACCGAGCCCGCCGAGCAGGGCGTCCAGGTCGGCCGGACGGCGCACGTCGCCCTCCACGATCTCGACCGGCAGCCCGTCGAGGGACCGCCGGTCGTGGGCGGAGTGCACCAGCGCACGAACCGCGTACCCCGAGCCGAGGAGCTCGCGGCACAGGACGTTGCCCAGATACCCGGCCGCTCCCGTGACGACGACAGGCCTGGTCACGCCGTACACGCTACTGGTGACCGACCGTGGCCGACGAGACGTGGCGAGGATCGCGGCGCAGAGCGCGTCCCGCCGCCTAGCGTGGAGACCATGCTGCGCGCCACCGAGATCGCCACCCTTCGCTCCGGCACGATCGAGTACCGCTACGAGAGGCGTGGGGCGCAGACCGTCCTGATCTGTCATGGCGGGCACCTGCGCGCCGCGATCCCGCTCGGGGAGAGCGCCTACGAACAGCAGGGGTGGTCGGTGCTCACGCCGTCGCGGCCCGGCTACGGCCGCACTCCTCTCACCGGCGACAGCAGCCCCGAGACGGTCGCCGCGCTGGTGCGTGACCTGTGCTCCCATCTGGGGATCCGCTCGGTGGCCGCGGTGATCGGGGTCTCCGCCGGGGCCCCCCTGGCGGTGGCCCTGGCCGCGCGCTACCCGAGCCTGGTCCGGTCCCTGGTCCTGCAGTCCGCTCGTTCCTCCCTGCCCTGGCCCGACCTGGTGACCCGGGTCAGCGGCTCCGTGGCGTTCCACCCCTGGCTGCAGGCGTTCACCTGGGCGGGCATGCAGGCCTCGATGGCGCTGGCACCGGGGATCGGCCTGCGCACGACCATGGGCAGCATGTCGACCCTGCCCGCCCAGACGGTGCTGGACGACCTGACCGCCGAGGAACGTGTGGCGGTGCAGAGGCTCTTCCGGTCCATGAGTTCGGGGCAGGGGTTCCAGGCCGACCTCGACACCCGTCCCGACCCGGTCCTGGAGACCCAGGTCCGTCTGCCCACGCTGGTGGTCGCCTCGCCCACCGACGGCGCGGTGCCGTTCAAGCACTCCCAGCATCTGGCCCGCTCGATCCCGAATGCCGAACTGTTCGCGAGTCCCTCGCTCAGCCACATGATCTGGTACGGCACGGGGGCCAAGGAGACGTGCCGGCGCACGGTGGACTTCGTGGCCGGCACGTCGGGGGACACCGACGGCGTCTAGGACACCGCCAGCCCCACCTCCGCCGCCGCCTCCGCCGCCGGCGCCGGCGCCGGTGCGAGCCGGGATTCGGCGCGGTGGGCCCGCACAGAGTAGGCCAGGGCGGCACCCCACACCGCGTAGATCACCGCGTACACCGCCCAGCGCTGGTCGCCGGTGGCTCCGATCCAGTCGCTCTTCAACAGGGTGCGCGCGTTGGTCAGGATGATCAGGCCCCCGACGGCGGAGCCCAGCACCCGCGGCGGCACGTGACGCACCAGCCAGGCGGCGATCGGCGCGGCGATCGCGCCACCGAGGAGCAGCCCGGCGACCCACCCGGCCTGGATCCCCTGGGTGCCCAGCGCGGCCAGGAAGCCGATGCTGGCCGCGACCGAGACCAGGAACTCGCTGGTGTCGATCGAGCCGATCACCTTCCGCGGCTCCATCCGGCCGCTGGCCAGGATCGCCGGGGTGCCCACCGGCCCCCAGCCGCCGCCGCCGGTGGCGTCGACGAAGCCGGCGAACAGCCCGAGCGGGCTCAGGAAGCGCTTGCGCAAGGGCTGGCCGAGCCGGTCCTGCCGCAGTCCCCGGGCGGTGAACCGAGTCAGGATGTACAGACCCAGCGCGAGCAGGATGAGGGACATCACCGGCTTGGCCACCGCGGTGTCCAGGTTGGCCAGCACCGTCGCGCCGGCGAAGGAGCCGACGGCGCCGGGAATGCCGATCTTGAACACCACACCCCAGTCGACATTGCCGAACTTCCAGTGCGAGGCGCCGGAGATCAGCGTGGTGCCGATCTCGGCGAGGTGCACCGTCGCCGAGGCAGCGGCGGGGTTGGTGCCGAAGGCCAGCAGCAGCGTCGTGGAGGTGACCCCGTAGGCCATTCCGAGACTGCCGTCGACCAACTGAGCACCCAGGCCCACCAGGGCGAGCAGGACGAGCTTCCTCATGCGTCTGTCTCCTTACTCGGTTGTTGCTATAAACCCTATGGGCGAAGTAGGAGACTAGACAGTCCGGAGGACGCAGGACAACCCGGTTGGGCTACGTGCCAGGATGGGCGCGTGGACATCTCGGCCAAGACCGACTACGCCGTTCGGGCGCTGCTGATGCTCGCCGAGGCCCAGGCGGACGGCACGGCCACGGTGTCCGCGGACACCCTCGCCGAGCGCCAGCACCTGCCACGCAAGTTCCTGGAGGCGATCCTGGCCGACCTGCGCCGCGCGGGGCTGGTCGCCAGCGTGCGGGGCGCCGCCGGGGGCTACCGGCTGGCACGGCCCGCCAAGGAGATCACCCTCGGGTCGGTGTTCCGCGTCGTGGACGGCCCGCTCGCCGAGGTGCGCGGCCTGCGCCCGCACGAGACGGCCTACGAGGGCGCCGCGACCCACCTGCCCGTGGTCTGGGTGGCCGTGCGGGCCAGCCTGCGCAGAGTCCTGGACGAGGTCAGCCTGGCCGAGGTGCTCTCCGGTCGGCTGCCCGCCCACGTGCGCAGGCTCGCCGCCGCCAAGGACGCCTGGTCCAACCGCTAGCGAGCCAGGCCCTCGACCACCTCCGCACCCGGCAGCTGCGCCAGGGCGGCCCCGGGCAGCACCAGCTTCGAGCGGCGCACTCCCGATCCGATGATCACCTCGGGGGTGGCCGCCACCGCGGCGTCGACCCACAGCGCCCAGTCCGGGGGCAGCCCGATCGGGGTGATCCCGCCGTACTCCATGCCGGTGGCGGCCACGGCGACGTCCATCGGTGCGAAGGAGGCCTTGCGCGCGTCCAGGCGACGCCGGACGAGGCCGTTGACGTCGACCCGGGTGGTGGCCAGGGCCACGCAGGCGGCATACCGGGTCACCCCGGCCCGGGTG
>JBAPWU010000158.1:0-10437 GCA_049283855.1 Kineosporiaceae bacterium | reverse complement strand
ACCCCGGACGACGCGGCCGCGGCATCCACGCTGCGCACCAGCTCGGGCATGGCTGCCTTGACCGGCATCTGGGCGTGGATCTTGGCCAGCTCGGCCTGGTTCTTCGGCAGCTCGGCGAACTGGGCCTTCAGCTGGGCCACCTGGAGCTGCAGCGCGTCGTTCTGGGCCCGGGCCGCGTCGGCCTGGTCCCGGATGTCCGCCGCCTCGGCCCGCCGGGGCGAGAGCAGCAGCACCCAGGCGATCCCGAGCAGGGCCACGCAGGCGAGCGCGGTCAGCGCGGTCCAGCGTGCGGTCTTGGTCTGGAGCATCTCAGCCGGCCTTTCGGTCGTACCGGTGGGAGAGGGCGTCCGCGGTCACCGTCACCGCCGAGGTGAAGGCGATCTTCCCGGCGGACTTCTCACCCTCCTTCAGCGTGGCCGTCTGCAGGCGCGAGACGTCCATCCCGCGGACGGTGACCACGGAGGTGAGCCACTGGGCGACCTCGGGGAACCGGGTGGCCGTGCCGGTGACCGTCACCTCGCCGTAGCCGGCGGGAGTGAGCGGGTCCTTGGCGGCCGCGTTCGCGCCGTCCGTCATGGCGATGTTCAGGGTGCCCAGCCAGACCGTGGTCGGCGTGCTCACCGCCAGTTCGTCGAGGAAGCGGTACCAGAGCACATCGGTGCTCATCGCTCGTTCCCGTGCGGCCTTGGCCGAATCCACCCTGGCCAGCACCCGCGGCACCTCGGCATAGGCGCGCGCCTGGGCCTGCAACTGGGCGGTGCGCGCGGCCACGACCCCGAGCTCCCGGTTGGCCACGCCCACCTGGTGCTGCGCCCAGACCGTGGCCAGCACGCAGACCATGATCGTCGCGGCCACGACGCTGGCCAGGATGACCTGGGTGCGCCGGAACCTGCGGCCCTCGAGGATCTCCGGCGGCAGCAGGTTGACCCGAGGCACCGTGGCCCACTCCACCCGGGACCGGGTGAGCGGGGACTCCTCCATGGTCATCGTCATCAGATCGCTCCCAGGGCGAGACCCACCGGCACGGCGGCCAGCGGCTTGACGAAGTCGAGCTGTGCGTCGTCCAGGCCGGTCCTGCCGATCCGCAGGTTGGCCATCGGGTCGCCGGCCACGACCTGCAGCCGGGTCGCCGCCGACAGCCGCTCGATCAGGCCGTCCAGGCGGGACCCGCCACCGGAGACCAGGATCCGCTCCACCGGGGCTCCCGGGTGGGACGCCGCGTAGTAGTCCAGCGAGCCGCGGACCTCGTCGACGAAGTCCTGGGCCGTGGCGCCGACCACCCGGCTGACCGCGGCCAGGTCCTCGGAGCTGCCGGCGTAGGCGACCTGCTGCTTCATCGCCTCCGCCTGCCCCAGCGGGATCCCGAGCCGCTCCGCGATCGCGTCGGTGACGTCCTGCCCGCCCATCAGCAGGATCCGGACGAACCGCGGCAGTCCGGCGCTGTAGACGACGATGTTGGTCACCCGGGCGCCGATGTCGATCAGCGCCTCGGTCTCGACCTCGGCGTGACTCTGCTTGCCCAGGGCGCGCAGCACGGCGAAGGAGGTGAGGTCCACCGAGACCACGGTCAGACCCGCCTTCTCCGCGCAGCGG
This sequence comes from Kineosporiaceae bacterium, assembly GCA_049283855.1. Classification (GTDB taxonomy): domain Bacteria; phylum Actinomycetota; class Actinomycetes; order Actinomycetales; family Kineosporiaceae; genus JADJPO01. The sequence goes on along the minus strand of JBAPWU010000158.1, from coordinate 8,844 downwards.
GCGTTGGCCAGGACGGTGTCCCGCGAGGCGGCCACCAGCAGTCCCCGCAGCTTGCGGACCCCCTGGGCGTCGGTGAGCTCCTCGAGCGGGAAGTAGTCGAGCACCGCCTGGGTGGCGTCCATCGGCAGGAAGTCCTGCACATGGAAGGCGAGGGAGTTGCGCAGTTCCTCGCGCTCGAGCCAGGGCAGATCGAGCTGACGCACGATCACCCGCTGGTTCGCCACCCCCATCACCACGCGCTTGTGCGAGAACCCGGTCGCCGACCACAGCTGGCGCAGGCACCCAGCGGTGGCCTCCATGTCGACCACCTCGCCGTCCCGGATCGCTCCCTCGGGCAGCACCACCTGGCCGAAGCGCTCCAGCGTGATCCCGCCCCGTCCGTAGGACAGCTCGACAGCCCGGACGACGGACGTCCCGATGTCGAGTCCGATGGCGGTCTTGCCTGCCATGGCCACCCCTTCGATCTCAGCTGCGCGGGTTGCGCGGCGACGGCGATCAGATCGCCGCGACTGTGAGATCGGCGTGGCCCGTTTGGCGCTTGACGCACCAGTGCCAGCGTCGCCCGGACGGACGCATCCGGCGCGGGCCATTCGGGTTACAGGCCGAACAGATTCAGGTACCCCTGGCCGATCGGCGCGCCGGCCGTCAGGCCGATCCAGGTGCCGGCCAGCATGTACGGCCCGTAGGGGATCTGGGTCTTCAGACCCGCCCCGCGCAGCGCGATCAGGGCGACCCCGCCCAGAGCCCCGATCAGGAAGCCGAGGAAGGCCCCCACGGCCAGCGGCGCCCATCCCAGCCAGGCCAGGTAGCCCCCGATCAGACCGGCCAGGCGGACGTCCCCGTAGGCCATGCCTCGGGGATAGATCGCGTGCAGCAGCCGGTAGATCCCCCACAGGCCCACACCACCGAGCAGCATCCGGACGGCGCCGCCGCGGTTGCCGGCGAGCAGGGCCGCACCGCCCAGCGTGGCCGCCCCGACCGCCCAGGACGGCGTGACGATCCAGAACGGCAAGCGCTTGACGTCGATGTCGATCAGCGCCAGGGCGATGCTCACGGCGGCCAGGAAGAGGAAGGCCACCAGGGCCACCACGGCCGCCGGATGGAACAGCCCGTGCCCGCGCAACGGCCAGCCCGCCGCCGCGGCGTTCGCCGACACCCAGGCGGCGACCAGGCCGAAGGCGAGCCCGGTGCCGGCCTCCACCAGCGGGTAGCGCCGGCTGATCGCCGTCCCGCAGCACCGCGCCCGGCCCCGCAGGAGCAGCCAGGAGAGCACCGGGAGGTTGTCGCGCGGCTGGATGGGCGTCCGGCACGACGGGCACCGGCTCGGTGGCGAGGCCACGGACTCCCCCGCGGGAACCCTGGCCACCACGACGTTGAGGAAGGACCCGATCAGCAGCCCCAAGACCACCGTGACGACGATCAGCACCGCACAGACCGTACCCTTCCCTGCCCCTGGGGCCGTGTCGCGAACCGCGTCACCGGTCGGTCAGTGTCTCCACCGACCACGGCGAGGCGACGGGCTGGAGGAAGTAGGGCGGCTGCACGTTCAGCAGCCGGGAGTCGTACACGTAGTTCTTCAGGTACCCGGTCGTGGCCGTCACGCCGTTGCCGGTGCCCACCGGGCCACGGAACTTCTGCGCCAGGCTGCCGGTGATGTTCAGCTTGGTGGCCGCGCTGCCGGTGCTCATCGCGGAACCGAGGTTCCAGTTCTGCACGATGAAGGAGTGCCGAAGGGCCAGCACCGCCGCCTGGATGTTGTAGACGTTGTTCGCGGCCGCCAGCAGGTTGGTGCCGTCGGCGCGCACCGGGTGGTAGACCCACACGTTGTTGCCCGCCACCAGGCCGACCACGTCATTCCCGTTGGTGCCGTTGGTGTATGTCAGATCACCGGTGACTACGATGTCGTCCAGCCCTGCGATCGTCACCTGCCCGTTGACCGTGCCCTGGACCAGGGCGGTGCCCCGGTTGCAGGTGTAGTCGGTGGTCACCCCGACCGTGGTCGACTCGTTGGCCACCGGATAGCCCGCGCCGACACAGCCCCCGGCCACCTGGTCGACGTAGATCACCTGAGGGATGGTGGTGATGATCTGCGGGTTGGCCCGGTTGGCCACGTTCAGGCATCGGGCCGGCGCACTGGTCGTGTTCGGGCTGTACACGGTCATCTGGGTGCCGTTGAAGGTGATCCTGGTGGCGCCGGTGTAGTAGCACCCGACGTTCGCCGTGGTGTCGGTGGCGATGGTGCGCAACGACTGATTGCTCACCGGCAGCGACATCGGGGCGCCGTAGCGCGGCCGGTTCGTCGCCGGCACACCGCTGTTCCACCAGCAGTTCGCCGCCGGGTTGGTCTGGCAGAGCGGCCAGGACGACTCGGTCTTCGGGTCGGTGAAGGTGACGGCTCCACCGATCTGCAGGGCGTCATTGCTGTGCAGTGCGCCGCGCACCGTGTCACCCCCGGTCCACTGGATCTCGGTGCAGGCGATGCCGGTGACCTGGCCCGCAGTGATCGCTCCGGGGGCGCTGGACCAGGCGCTGGTGGAGGTGTTCCAGACCCCGACGGCCGGCGTCGGCCCGGTGAGCGTGAACCCCGCCGAGCTGCGGCCCTCGTAGTAGCGCAGGCTGCAGGCGTCGTCCTTGGTCATGGCGTACTTCCGGTTGGCGCCCGGGCTGCTGCTGCCGTTGAGGTTGACGAACAGCACCTGGGCGCTCATCAACGCCGGGTCGAGCACCTCGACGTCGCTGAAGTACACGTACTTGACGAATCCCGACGGCACCAAGGTGGCCGTTATCGTCTTGGTGACGCCCGTGGTGCCGGTCTGTCCGGGGGCGCTGACGCCGGTGACCTGCAGCCGGATCTTCCCGTCACGGGCGATCACGCCGGGGTTGAGCAGCTGATAGCGGAACCGGGCTCCCGAACCGTTGGTGCCCTGAACCTGTTGCCCGGGGCCCGATGTGGTCAGCGCCGGGTTGGTGGTATCGGTGTTCCCGGCCACCCAGTAATTGCCCGAGGTGGCATTGAGCCGGGCCAGGTACTCGTCGACACCGGCCTCGGCCGCGGCGTAGGCCGCCTTGGCGTCCTGACTGCTGCGGGACGGTTCGGCGTTGGAGAGCACCACGTACAGCGACGTGGTCAGGAACAGGGTGATCACCGCCATCGCGGCGACGACGACGAAGAGCGCGATCCCTTGGTCGTCGGTGCGCCCATTCAGGTCGCGTCGTCGGTGCAGCACGTCGGTCATCCTCCGTCGGGTCGGGCGGGTGCTCACACGTTGTTGAGCGTGACGCGGTCGAGGATCGAGGACCCGTTCACCGTCGGGTTGGCCGGATCCTGCACGGTGAGCTGTGCCTGCACGCTCTTCACCGACGGCAGCGTGGCCGCGGGCAGACCGGCCGCGGTGGCACCCAGGTCGGCGATCGGAACCCCGTTCACGCTGATTGCCGAGCTGGCGTAGTAGGTGAACACCGGAGCTGCAGTGGTCTTGGCCACGCACCGGTTCTGGGCTGCCGCCGTCCAGCTCCATTGCGGCCCGGTGGCCGGAGTCGGGGAGATCGCCACCCCCACCACCCGGGTCTGGGTGAGGCACTTGGTGGTGGAGTCCCACCAGTAGCGCACCCGGGTCGGTGCGACATCGGCGGTGGCTGCGACACCGGAGCGGTTCAGCAGGGCGTAGAAGGTGACCTCGTTCGGCCGGGCGTCGACCACCGCGGCGATCTCCCCCGTCGGCCGGGTGCCGACCCGCAGCGACGTGGTGACCACTTCGGCCGCCGAGCGGACGGCGCGCGAGTTCGCCGTCCGGGTCAGGGTGTTGTTGCTGAGCCTCGAGGTGGCGACCATGACCGTGGCCACCCCGGCCAGGACGATCGAGCCGATCGCCGCCGCGACCACGAGCTCGATCGCGGTCAGGCCGGCCTGGTCACGCCTGGCGGCAGGGGTGCGCATCAGTTCTCCATCAGCACGATGTCGAGCGGCGTGGAGCCCACGCTGACGGTCATCGGCGGGCTGCTCTGGCTGGTCAGGGTCCAGGTGCCGTAGGGCAGCAGCACCCCGACGCCGCTGGCCTGGCTGACCGGCAGCGCGTAGCTGGCGCCGGTGGAACACAGCGGCGGCGGCGTGGTGGCGGCCGGCTCGGCGGCATGCGAGGCGGTCAGCGTCCGGCCGGCCCTCGGCGTCCCGTCGTGCATCACTGTGATCCGGACCTGGCCCATCGGAACCGTGACGGTGCTCCCCCGGGCGGTGGCACTGGTCAGGTCTGCCGACGCCGCGGAGGCGGCCGTCTTGGCGTCGTGGCAGTTCCCGGCCCACAGGGTGTACATGGTCGGGAAGAGCGAGCGCACCTGCCCGGGGAAGCCGGTGATGCAGGCGATACCGGTGCCGCAGCCGGGCAGCTGGGCGTCGGTCACGTAGGTGCTGCGAATCATCAGCGGGACGCCGCTGGGCGCGCTGTATCCGGTGATCTGCGGCGGCTGCACCACCACGTCGGTCGCCGCGTCGTAGAGCAGATCGGCGTGGGCGACCTGGCCCGCGGTGATCCCGATCGCGCTGACCGACTCGATCTGGCTGTTGGACGCACCGACGTAGCCGGGGGTGTTGGCCGTGGCGGTGTAGCCACCGGGGGCTACCTGGCTGAACACCGCGCACCCGTCGTCACCGGTGACCACCGATGCCCCGCCCGGCGACAGGGTGACGGTGACGTCGGCCCGCGGTGCTCCGTTCGCCGAGGCCACGTTCACCGCGAGGGTGCCCATCGCCTGGCTCAGCGCGCCGGTGCCGACCACCTTGAGCGTGTCGGCGCGCACCGCCGGCACGCTGCCCATGTTCGGCCAGGAGACGGTGACCGTGACCAGCTTGTAGGCCAGCGTGCTGCTGGCGGATCCGCACAGGCTGGCCGTGGCGTTGGCGGCGACCAGCCGCGCGGTCTGGCGCACCGTGTAGGTGGTGGAGCCGACGGTCGCGGTGCTGGTCTGCAGGCCGTCGGGGATGGCGCTCAGGTCCAGGCCGCGCACCGCTTCCACCTGGCGGTTGGCCAGGCTGGCGGCCGCCACCCGCAGATCGTTCTGCCGCGCGGTCTGGTTCACGCGCAGCACCAGAGCCAGGGTGAAGGCCACCAGGACCGCGAACGTGGCCATGGCGATCACGACCTCGACCAGGGTGAAGCCGCTGTCGCGACTGCTCCCGCGAGCGTGCATGCTCACCCTCCTCGATGGCTGGAACGACCTGGGCCCCCAGGCGGACCCTGGTCCCCTCTGGGCTTCGGACCGATCGGCGCCGGCCTTGAGTTCTCTCACTCGGGTGGCCGCACGCCGGACCGGGACGGCCCCCCGAAGGGAGCCGCCCCGGTCGTGGCGGTGCAGGACCCGAGCAGTCGTCAGGCGACGTCAGCAGCGACGCAGGCGCCGACCTGCAGGCCGCCCTTGGCCGAGTACTTCCAGGTCTGCGAGCCGGTGCTGCCCGAGGTGTTGGTCAGTGAGACGCACCACTTGTTGGCCTTGTCGGTGGCGTCGAACAACGTGGCGAGACCGCCGATGGTGGCCTGGCTGGCCCGGCCGACGGTGACGCCGTTCACCTGGTACTCGCGGGCGGCGTTCAGCGCCACCGGAACCGCGACGGTGGGCACACCGTCGACGTAGTGGGTCGCGATCTCCTTGCCGATGGTGGTGACGTCGGCCTTCGTCGCGGTGTCCTGGGCCTTCTGACGCTGGCTCAGGAAGACCGGGATCGCGATCGCGGCCAGGATACCGATAATGATCATGACGACGAGGAGCTCGATGAGGGTGAAGCCCTCGTCCTTCTCCTCCATGGACTTGCGGATACGAGCGAGCATCGAGCGCTCCCCTTCGGGATCGGATGGCAGGAATGGCGGGGTCGTGACCCCGCACGACAATGCGATGACAAGGGGGATATCGACCCGCTCGAGGGGGCTCTTGAGCGTGCTCGCCTGTTCGGCTCACGCAACGTCATCCGGACGTCTCGGCTCAGGGCGAAACGGGTGACGCGCACGGCCCGGAGGCGAGGCCCTGCTGGGCGGAGTACTTGAACGTGCGCACGCTGCCGCTCGGGTTGGTCAGGTCCAGGCACCAGGCCAACGACGTCCAGCCGGTCGTGTCCACCCCGGCGGGTTGGGCCCCCTCGACCACGACCCCGCGGCTGACCGGGCCGAGGTCGTCGGCCGAGAGGTCGTAGCGCCCGCCCATGATCTGTACGGCGGGTGGGACCGTCTCGCTCAGGTACCACCCGTGGACGGCCTTGCCCAGGCGTGAGGCATCCGACCGGGTCGCCGTGTCGTGGGCCTTGGCCCGCTGGCTGGTCACCGCCGGCACCGAGATCGCGGCCAGGATCGCAATGATGATCATCACAACCAGCAGTTCGATCAGGGTGAAGCCGTCCTCGTCGCCCCGGCGCTGCACGGTGACGGCTACTTGATCAGGTTGAACACGGAGAAGATCGGCATGTACAGCGCGACGATCATGGCGCCGATCACCGCACCCAGTACGGCGATCATCAGCGGTTCGATCAGGCTGGTCAACGCCTCGGCCGTGGCCTCGACCTCCTGGTCGTAGAAGTCGGAGATCTTGTGCAGCATGGTGTCCATCGCGCCGGTGTCCTCACCGACGGCGAGCATCTGCACCACCATCGGCGGGAAGACCTTGTGCTCGGCCAGGGGCGCGGTCAGCGACTCCCCGCGGCGCACGTTCTCCTCCACGGCCTTGGCCGCGTCCCGGATGACGATGTTCCCGCTGGTGTCGCCGACGATCTCCAGGCTCTGCAGGATCGGCACCCCCGAGCGCAGCATGGTGCCGAGGTTGCGGGTGAACCTGCTGATCGCCACCTTCTGGAACAACGAACCGAAGACCGGCACCCGCAGCTTCAGCGGATCCACCACCCGCAGCACACCCTCCCGGCGCCTGATCCGCTTCCACACCACCGCTGCGGCGATCCCCGCCACGAGCATGATCGGTGCGCCGAGCCGGAGCGCCTCGGAGAGGAAGACCAGCACCTTGGTCGGCGCCGGCAGCTCTCCGCCCAGATCCTTGAACATCTTCGCGAAGATCGGGACGATGAACAGCAGCATCCCCACCACCGCGATGATCGCGATCACGAAGACCACGGTCGGATAGGTCATCGCCGACTTGATCTTGCCGCGCAGCCTGACCTCGGCCTCGTAGTTCGCCGCGATCTGCAGCAGGACGGCGTCCAGGAAGCCGCCGACCTCACCGGCCCGGGTCATGTTCACCATCAGCGGCGGGAACACGTCCGGGTGGCGGGCCAGCGCAGTGGACAGCGATTGACCCGCCTCGACCGCGCCCCGGACCTCGCCGAGGGCCTTGGCCAGCTTGGGGTTCTGGGTCTGCTCGGACAGGATCGACAATGCCCGGAGCAGGGACAGGCCTGAGTTGATCATCGTGGCGAACTGGCGGCTCATCACAGCCAGGTCCTTCAGCCCGACCTTGCCGCCGAACGGGTTCGAGATCTCGCGGTTCATGCCGGAGTTGGCCTCGCGCACCGACACGGGTGCGTAGCCCATCCCGCGCAGTTTCTGCACCAGCGCCGCCTCGGTCGGCGCCTCGAGCTTGCCGTTGACCAGCTTGCCCTTGCGGTCACGGACCGAGTACTCGTAGGTCTTGGTTGCGGTGCTCATCGTCGATTCCCCTCGATGCCTCAGGCTCGCCCGACGAGGCGATTGAAGTCCTCGACGTGGTGGCACTTCTCCCGGCCCTGTTCGAGCGTGATCCGCCCGGTGCGGACCAGCTCGGCCAGGTGCTGGTCGAGGGTGTGCATCCCGTGCTGGGCCCCGGCCTGCAGGGCCGAGTAGATCTGGTGCGTCTTGCCCTCGCGGATCAGGTTGCGGATCGCGGGGGTGGCGACCATGACCTCGGTCGCGGCCACCCGGCCCGCGCCGTCCCGGGTCTTGCACAGGGACTGGCAGACCACGCCCTGGATCGCGCCGGCCAACTGCGCCCGGACCTGCTGCTGCTGGTGCGGGGGAAAGACGTCGATCACGCGGTCGATGGTCTGTCCGGCGTCCTGGGTGTGCAGCGTGGCGAAGACCAGGTGCCCGGTCTCGGCGGCGGTCAGCGCCACCGAGATGGTCTCCAGGTCACGCATCTCGCCGACCAGGATGATGTCGGGGTCCTGGCGCAGCACGTGCTTGAGGGCGTTGCCGAAGGAGAGGGTGTCCTCGCCGACCTCACGCTGGTTCACCATGCAGGACTTGTGCCGGTGCAGGAACTCGATCGGGTCCTCGACGGTCATGATGTGGTCGCGGCGGGTGCGGTTGGCCAGGTCCACCAGCGCGGCCAGGGTGGTCGACTTGCCCGACCCGGTCGGGCCGGTGACCAGCACCATCCCCCGGGGCAGGGTGGCGAACGCGGACACCGCCGGCGGGATGCCGAGCTTCTCCAGGCTGTGGATCTCGTAGGGGATCCGGCGGAACGCGGCCCCCACGGTCTCCCGCTGGCGGTAGATGTTCACCCGGAACCGGGCCTGCCCGGGCAGGGAGTAGGACAGGTCGAGCTCGAGCTCGGACTCGAACCGCTCGCGCTGCTTCTGGGTCAGGATCGCGTACAGGACGCGCTGCAGCACCGGCGGGGTGAGCACGGGTTCGCCGTCGAGCTCGGTCAGATCACCGTTGACCCGCACCAGGGGCGGCGCGCTGGCGGTGAGGTGCAGGTCCGAGGCACCCAGCTCGATCATCCGGGTGAGCACCGAGGCCAGATCGAGATCGTTCTCCTCGATCTTCTGCTCGGTGCTGGCCCGCTCGTAGCTGGCCGCGGGCGCCGCGGGTGGGGCCATCGCCGGTTGCGCCGCGCCGGGCATCGGGCGCAGTCCGGGTGCCGGCTGGGCCGGGA
>JBAPWU010000157.1:0-3347 GCA_049283855.1 Kineosporiaceae bacterium | reverse complement strand
GGTCGAGCGCCGGCTGGCAGTCCTCGTGCGCCCACGTGCCCTTGCGCCCGCCCGCCGGCGAAGCGATCCGGTCGCCCGGCCGGATCGGTTGCGCGCAGACCCCGCACGAGGTGGCGTACTTCGCGGTCACGGCCATGACCGCAGAGCCTAGACGCTGGCGCCGGGTGGCCCTGCGAGTGTGATCAAGGCATCCTGAGCACACAGGTCCACGTCCCGCCGGAGGGGTCATGCCCGAGGAACCGCTCACCGAGGAACTCGCCACCGAGTTCCTCGACGACGACCCCGCCGCCGCCGACCCGTCCCCGGTCGCGCCGGTGCCGCCGTCTGCCGGTGTCCCGGCGGTGCCGACGGAGGCGGAGCACACCCACCTGGTCCGGCATGCCCGGGACCTGGACGACGGCCCGCGGCCGGGGCTGCTGGCGCGCCTGTCCGGGATGGCGCTCGCGGTGATGATCGGGATCGCCGGGGCCATCCTGATCCTGACCTGGTTGCTGGGCCGCACGATCGCCTCGCTGAACCCGTTCGAGGAATCGACGATCGACCGCTCCGGCCAGTCGGTGCTGGTCACGCTGAACGACCTGAAGACCTTCCAGGCGGCGTCCGGCTACTACGAGATCGTGATCGATCAGGAGAAGGACGTCGAGAACCTGCCGGCCATCCTGGCCGGTGAACGCGTGATCTTCGTGGCGGCCGGCTCGGTCGACGCCACGATCGACTTCGCGGGGATCGGCGCCGGGAGCGTCACGGTGAACGGCGACCGCACCCAGGCGGTGATCAAGCTCCCGGCTCCGCAGCTGGGCAAGGCCCGGATCGACCTCGACCGCAGCTACATCGCCGACCACCGGCGAGGCCTGCGCGAGCGGATCCAGGACGCGATCGACAACTCCGGCGGCGGGGTGAACACCGAGCAGCTCTACCGGACCGCCGAGCAGCGCCTCACCGAGGCAGGCACCCGGACCACCGAGCTGAAGGACCGGGCCCGGACCAACACCCGCACCATGCTCACGTCGTTGCTCGGCTCGCTCGGGTTCACCACGGTCACCGTCTCCTTCGGCGACGAGACGTAGTCAGCCGGCTGGCCGGGCCCGATCGAGGCCGGCCTCGATCCGCCGCGTCTCCTCGTCGGTGAACAGACGGGAACGGATGATGAACCGCAGACCCGTCGGCGCCTCGAGGCTGAACCCGGCGCCGCGCCCGGGCACGACGTCGATGGTCAGGTGGGTGTGCGACCAGTACTGGAACTGGGGCGTGCTGATGTAGACCGGGATCGGCTCGAAGCTGTCGACGGCGGTGGAGATGTCGAGCTCGCCGAGGAACATGTCGGCGGCCCCGACGATCAGGTCGCCGGCCGGGTAGCACATCGGGGCGCTGCCGTCGCAGCAGCCACCGGACTGGTGGAACATCAAGGGGCCGTGATCCACCCGCAGTGCTCGCAGCAGCTCGGCGGCGGCCGGGGTGAGGGCCACCCGCTCGACGGGCTCGTCCATGATCAGCTCCCGGATGGAGGGCGAAACCCGCAGGTCGTGGCGGACGGCGCCAGGGCCGTCACGCCGTCCGCCACGAGACCTGCGGGTACCTGTCAGAAGAAGCCGAGCTTCTTCGGGCTGTAGCTGACCAGCAGGTTCTTGGTCTGCTGGTAGTGGTCGAGCATCATCAGGTGGTTCTCGCGCCCGATGCCCGAGCCCTTGTAGCCGCCGAATGCCGCCGCAGCCGGATAGGCGTGGTAGCAGTTCGTCCACACCCGACCGGCCTGGATGCCGCGTCCGGCACGGTAGATCGTGTTTGCATCCCGCGACCAGACCCCGGCGCCGAGGCCGTAGAGGGTGTCGTTGGCGATCTTCAGGGCATCGTCGAAGCCGTCGAACCGGGTCACCGAGACCACCGGGCCGAAGATCTCCTCCTGGAAGATCCGCATCGAGTTGTCGCCCTCGAAGATGGTCGGCTGCACGTAGTACCCGCCCGACAGGTCCCCGCCCAGGTCGACCCGGTTACCGCCGCAGGCCACCGTGGCGCCCTCGGCCTTGCCGATCTCGATGTAGGAGAGGATCTTCTCCAGCTGGTCGTTGCTGGCCTGGGCGCCGATCATGGTGTCGGTGTCCAGCGGGTTGCCCTGCGTGACCAGCGCGGTGCGGGCCACGACGTCGCTCAGGAAGGTGTCGTAGATGCTGGACTGGATCAGCGCCCGGGACGGGCAGGTGCAGACCTCGCCCTGGTTCAGGGCGAACATCGTGAAACCCTCGAGCGCCTTGTCGTAGAAGTCGTCCTTGGCGGCGGCGACGTCGGCGAAGAAGATGTTCGGGCTCTTGCCGCCCAGCTCGAGGGTGACCGGGATCAGGTTCTGGCTGGCGTACTGCATGATCAGTCGACCGGTCGTGGTCTCACCCGTGAAAGCGATCTTGCGGATCCGGGGCGAGGACGCCAGCGGCTTGCCGGCCTCCACGCCGAACCCGTTGACCACGTTGAGCACGCCGTCCGGCAGCAGGTCACCGATCAGGTCCACCAACATCATGATCGAGGCGGGGGTCTGCTCGGCCGGCTTGAGCACCACGCAGTTGCCGGCGGCCAGGGCGGGCGCCAGCTTCCAGACCGCCATCAGGATCGGGAAGTTCCAGGGGATGATCTGGCCGACCACGCCCAGCGGCTCATGGAAGTGGTAGGCGACGGTGTCGTCGTCGATCTGGCTGATCGTGCCTTCCTGGGCGCGGACGGCGCCGGCGAAGTAGCGGAAGTGGTCGACCGCCAGCGGCAGGTCGGCGGCGAGGGTCTCCCGCACCGGCTTGCCGTTGTCCCAGGTCTCGGCGACCGCCAGCATCTCCAGGTTCTGCTCGATCCGGTCGGCGATCAGGTCGACCAGCAGCATGATCGAGGCGGGGGTCTGCTCGGCCGGCTTGAGGACCACGCAGTTGCCGGCGGCCAGGGCCGGGGCGAGCTTCCAGACCGCCATCAGGATCGGGAAGTTCCAGGGGATGATCTGGCCCACCACGCCGAGCGGCTCGTGGAAGTGGTAGGCCACGGTGTCGTCGTCGATCTGGCTGATCGAGCCCTCCTGGGCCCGGACCGCACCGGCGAAGTACCGGAAGTGGTCGATCGCCAGGGGCAGGTCGGCGGCCATCGTCTCGCGGACCGGCTTGCCGTTGTCCCAGGTCTCAGCCACCGCGAGCATCTCGAGGTTGGCCTCGATCCGGTCTGCGATCTTGAGTAGGATGTTGCTGCGCTCGGTGATCGAGGTGCGGCCCCAGGCCGGTGCCGCGGCGTGCGCGGCGTTCAGGGCCAACTCGATGTCCTCTGCGGTGCTGCGCGCGATCTCGGTGAACGGCTGGCCGTTGACCGGCGACACGTTCTCGAAG
>JBAPWU010000156.1:0-3121 GCA_049283855.1 Kineosporiaceae bacterium | reverse complement strand
GGGGAGCGCACCGGCCGCGCCGGCCTGGCTGACCCTGATGAACCGGTACCGCAGCGCCTACGGGGTGCCGGCGGTGGTGGCCGACCCGGCCCTGAGCGCCGCCGACGCCGTCCATGTGTCGTACATGCGCGATACCGGCACGATGACCCATTCCGAGGACCCGAAGGATCCGCACTACTCGGCGGTCGGGGACCGGGCGGCGCGCAGGTCGAACCTTGCCATGGGCTGGGGATCCGACGATGCCTACTGGATCGAGATGTGGATGGTCGCCCCCTTCCACGCCCTCGGCATCCTGCGCCCGACCCTGACCCGCTCCGGGTTCGCCTCGGGCGGGGGCTACGCGGCCCTGGACGTGATCAGCGGGATCGGCGCCATGCCCGCCGTCCGAGCCCCGCTGACCTTCCCGGCCGACCAGGGCGTGATGCCCTACCTGCGCTACGGCGGCGAATGGCCGGACGCGCTCGCCCCGTGCCCGGCGCGCTTCTCCACCGGCGGTGCGTCCGCTCCCGTGATGGTCTCCCTCGGCCCCGGTGCCACGCCGGTCACCGGAGCGACCGCCCGCCTGGTCGATCCCTCGGGCACACCGCTGGCCACCTGCGTGCTGACCGAGCTGACCTACACCAACAGCAACGCCTCGGAGCAGTCGCTGGCCCGCGGCATCCTGGCCGAGAACCACTCCGTGGTCGTGTTCGGCGCGGGCGCCTTCCAGCCCGGACGTCGCTACACCCTCACGCTCACCCCGACCGGCCGCACCCCGGTCACCGTCCGGTTCACCGTTGCCGGCCCGGCCACCACCAGCCCGACCACGAAGCCCGGAGCACCCGCGGTGACCAGGGTCAGCCCCACGGTGGCCCGGGTGCGCGGCGGCACGCTGGTGACGATCACGGGCCGGAATCTCACCTCGGGCTCGGCAGTCACCATCGGCGGGGTGCGGGCCCGGGTGCTGAAGCGGGTGGGCAGCACGAGGCTGGTGGTCCGGGCGCCCGCCCACCGGCGTGGCACGGCAGCGGTGACGGTGAGGACAGCCGGGGGCAGCAGCAGCCCCCGCCGCACGGCCCGGCTGCTTTACCGCTGAAGCGCGGCCCTGCCCTGCTGACCGCTCGGGGGTCGTGAGGACCTCCGGATCTGGCCTCCCGTGATCGGTGCGGGTTGACTGGACGACGAGGTGGTCCCATGCGCCGGCCGATCGTTCGCATCGCTCTCGTTCTCGCCCTGGTGGTCGCTCTGTCCTCGTGCGCAGCCGGGGCCAACGACGTCGCCGGAGCCGGTCAGCTCGACGGCTTCTGGCAGGGCCTGTGGCACGGCTTCATCAGCCCGTTCGCCTTCCTCGTCTCGCTGTTCAAGGACGGTGTGGGCATCTACGAGGTCCACAACAACGGCAACTGGTACAACCTCGGGTTCCTGATCGGCGCCTCGGCGATCTTCTCGGGGCCGACCGGTTCGGGGGCCGCCGCGCGGCGGAGGCGCTCCGGCAGGGCCTCGACCTAGCCGACGGCCCGATCCGACGGCCCGATCCGGCGGCTGGACCGGGTGGGTCAGCGCTGCAAGGGGAACAGCGTGACGGTGGCCCCGAGACACTCACCGTCGTCGTCGAGCCGCGACGAGATCAGCAGGTCGAACCAGCGGAGTGCCCGTGGACCGTGACAGGGGATCTCGACCGCCATGGGGGCCGGGAGATCGCCCGCGATGGCCGCTCGAACGGCGTCGGCGACCTCGTCGGCCAGCGGGTCCCCGGCGGCCTCGCAGCACGCGAGGTAGGACATGCCGATCCCGGTGCGCGCGGGATCTCCCCCGTTGTCCCGGCAGAAGTCCTGCCACGCCTCGTTCACCCAGACGATCACTGCATCGCGGTCGAGCAGGGCGACCTCCGTCGTCCGCCTCATCGAACCCCTCCCCCGGGCGGCAGGGATCGAGGCGGTGTCCACCCGGGTCCGCTTCTCGTGGTCCCGTCTCAGTGCGGCGGCAAGCACGTTCGCGACGGCGGAGGCGGCCTGCACCTCGCGGGCGTTGAACCGGCGGCGCCGGGAATCGCCGGCCACCAGCCGGCCCCAGGTGCGCCCGTCGAACGGGATGGCCGGCGCGAGCCAGGCGACGAGCCCGCCCTCGGGTGGCGTGCCCGGGGCGGACCCCGCCTCATCGCCCCTCTGTCTGATCACCACGGGTTCGGGCCCGAGCAGGCTCTCGGCCAGGTCCGGGCCCACCACGGGCCCTCCGCCGGCCTCCGGCCCGAGCGGCCCCGACGTCCACAGACCCCCGATCACTTCGAGGCCGTCGGGGTCGTGCCGGACCACCGCACCCAGCGGGGTCTCCACGAGTTCCTTCAGGACCTCCACCGCCCGTTCCATGGTCGCGGTCAGGTCGTCGGAGGCGAGCGCGTAGCGGCCGAGGTCGGCCAGAACCGCCCGCCCGCTGTCCACCCGATCGCGTTCGACCGCCGCGCCGAGAACGGCGGCGATGATTTGGAGGGTCTCTACCTCGGCCTGGCTGAACACGCGAGGTGTCCGGTCGGAGACGAGCAGCCGTCCCCACGGGAGGCCCTCGACGCTCACCGACACGGACAGGCCGGCGTCCAGGCCCTCGGGGGCCTCCGCCGCAGATCCACGTGCCGGGCGCAGGCCATGGACGGCGAGGGGTCCCCGCGCGATCGGCGAGGCGAGGATGCCGGCGTCGGCGGTCTCCTCGGCCACCAACCGCACCGGTCCGCGGACGTGCACCACGGCCGCTCTGCCCGGACCCGGCCACTGGATCACGGCGCCCACCGGCACTGACAGTTGCTCCATCAGGAGATCGACCGCGTGCTCGATGGTCGCGCCGATCTGCGTCGCCTGGATCGCGAACTGGATCAGCGACGTCACTGCCGCCTGGGGCCAGGCCGGCGGACGCGGTTCTTCGGTCATCGGCGTTCGACGACGGACTGTCGATCCCTGTGGCCGCCCACTCGCGCCTCCTCAGCGGTTGACGTCGAGCACCTTCAGCATGGCTGACGGGGCGTCAGAGCGCGAGACCAGTCTCCACCCGCCGCGCGGCTGGCCGTGGGCCGGCCCCTCCGCCAGCGGTTGCGCCGGGCAGGCGGCCAGCACGGCGGCGATCGCGTCGTGCTCGCGCTGGGTCATCCGCAGCC
>JBAPWU010000155.1:0-6558 GCA_049283855.1 Kineosporiaceae bacterium | reverse complement strand
GGCGCCGACGCGCCGAGGCCGCCTCGCGCCGCTCCGGTGCCCACCCCGATGCGCGGGATCCTCAGACCGTCGCCTCGACGATCGACCGCCTGGTGGCCGAGCGCGGCTGGCAGGCTCCGGTCGCCGTCGGCGGGGTGATCGGGCGCTGGGACGCGGTGGTCGGTGACGAGATTGCGGCGCACTGCCGCCCCGAGGTGTTCACCGATGGCGTGCTCACCGTGCGCGCCGAGTCGACCGCGTGGGCGACCCAGCTGCGCCTGCTGCTGCCCACCGTGATGCGCCGCCTGGTCGAGGAGGTCGGCGAGGGCGTGGTCACCAAGCTCGTCATCCAGGGCCCCACCGCCCCCAGTTGGCGCCGCGGCCCCCGCCGCGCCCCCGGCAGCCAGGGCCCCCGCGACACCTACGGCTGAGACGACCAACCCCAGGGCCATGCTCCGCGGGACCGTCGTTCTCGGGGTTCTCGAGGCCGACAGCGACTGCTCCGCGGAGCATCGGCGCCCCGAATCGGGTGGGCGGGCTGTGGGCGCCTGTGGCGGATCAGAGGGGCTGGGTGCATAGAGGGAGTCATCCGGGGCGGGATTGGCTCGTCAGAACGGACCAGAAACGGCGCTCCAGGCCTGTGGACAGACGGTTTCACCCCCCGGGCCAGGGTAGGATGGAGGGTGCTGAAACGTGCCGGGGTTCGCCTGTTCGCGCCGTCCCCCGTCGACCCCCGTCAGGAGCCCGACGACCTGTGACCGACCAGATCAGCACCACCGAGGACGACACTGTGCCGGGAACCGTGTCGGAGGGCGTGGCGCCGTCCAGCGACGTGGTGAACGGGCACGCGTACGGCGACTACGACGCCAGTGCGATCACGGTGCTCGAGGGCCTCGAGGCGGTGCGCAAGCGCCCGGGCATGTACATCGGGTCCACCGGCGAGCGAGGCCTGCACCACCTGGTCTACGAGGTGGTCGACAACTCGGTCGACGAGGCCCTGGCCGGGTTCTGCGACACGATCGAGGTCACCCTGCTGGCCGACGGCGGAGTGCGGGTGATCGACAACGGCCGGGGGATCCCGGTCGACATCGTGGCCTCCGAGGGCAAGCCGGCCGTCGAGGTGGTGCTCACCGTGCTGCACGCCGGCGGCAAGTTCGGCGGCGGCGGCTACTCGGTGTCGGGCGGCCTGCACGGGGTCGGCCTCTCGGTGGTCAACGCCCTGAGCCGTCGGCTCGAGGTCGAGGTGCACCGCGATGCGCTGGTCTGGCGCCAGGCCTACGAGCTCGGGGTGCCGATCGCCCCGCTCGCCCAGGGCGAGGCCACCCCCGACTCGGGCACCACGGTCATCTTCTGGCCCAGCCCCGACATCTTCGAGACCACCACGTTCGAGTTCGAGACGCTGCGCTCACGCTTCCAGCAGGTGGCCTTCCTGAACAAGAAGCTGCAGATCACCCTGGTCGACGAGCGGCCCGACCACGCCGACGAGGACGGCACGGCGCCGGCCGTCTCGTTCCGCTACGACGGTGGCCTGGTCGACTACGTCAAGCACCTCAACTCCTCGAAGAAGTCCGACCCGATCCACTCCGAAGTGATCGACTTCGAGTCCGAGGACGTCGAGCGGAAGCTCTCGGTCGAGATCGCCATGCAGTGGACGACGGCCTACTCCGAGAGCGTGCACACCTACGCCAACACGATCAACACCCATGAGGGCGGCACGCACGAGGAGGGCTTCCGGGCGGCGTTGACCACCCTGGTCAACGAGTACGCGCGGGAGAAGGGCATCCTCAAGGAGAAGGACGACAACCTCACCGGCGACGACATCCGTGAGGGTCTGACCGCCGTGGTCTCGATCAAGCTGGGTGAGCCGCAGTTCGAGGGGCAGACCAAGACCAAGCTCGGCAACACCGAGGCCAAGACCTTCGTCCAGCGCGTGGTGCGCAGCCAGCTCACCGACTGGCTGGACAGCCACCCCCGCGACGCCCGCGACGTCATCACCAAGTCGATCCAGGCCTCGGCCGCTCGCGTCGCGGCGCGCAAGGCCCGAGAAGCCACGCGGCGCAAGGGTTTGCTGGGTGGGGGCGGTCTGCCGGGCAAGCTGTCCGACTGCCAGTCGACCAACCCCGACGAGTGCGAGATCTACATCGTCGAGGGTGACTCGGCCGGCGGCTCGGCGAAGATGGGCCGCGAGCCGCGCACCCAGGCGATCCTGCCGATCCGGGGCAAGATCCTCAATGTCGAGAAGGCCCGGATCGACAAGGTGATGGCCAACACCGAGGTACAGGCGTTGATCAGCGCCTTCGGCACCGGGGTCGGTGAGGACTTCGACCTCGAGAAGCTGCGCTATCACAAGATCGTTCTGATGGCCGACGCCGACGTCGACGGTCAGCACATCACCACCCTGCTGCTGACCCTGCTGTTCCGGTTCATGCGCCCCCTGGTCGACGGCGGCTTCGTCTACCTGGCCGCCCCACCGCTCTACAAGATCAAGTGGAGCAAGACCGAGCCCGAGTTCGTCTACACCGAGCGCGAGCGTGAGGTCGTGGTCGCGGCCGGGCTGGCCACGGGGAAGAAACTGCCCAAGGACGAGGGCATCCAGCGCTACAAGGGTCTCGGTGAGATGAACGCCGACGAGTTGTGGGAGACCACGATGGACCCGGCGCACCGCATCCTGCGCCAGGTCACCCTCGACGACGCCGCGGCCGCCGACGAGGTGTTCGCGGTCCTGATGGGTGAGGACGTCGAGTCCCGGCGCTCGTTCATCCAGCGCAACGCCAAGGACGTCCGCTTCCTGGACATCTAGGCGACAGCCACCCCGGAGGGCGCCCGCCGGTTTCCCGTGAAACCAGACGCACGCCGTCCACGCAGTTCGGGTCTTCCGTACCGGAGTAGAGGAATCACGTGAGCGAGCAGCCCCCGCAGGACCCCCCCACCGGCCGCCCCGGCGCCATCGGCGACATCACCAGCGACGCCGACGGCGGCAACCGGGTCGAGGCGATCGACCTGCAGTTGGAGATGCAGCGGTCCTACCTCGACTACGCGATGAGCGTGATCGTCGGCCGCGCGCTGCCCGAGGTGCGGGACGGGCTCAAGCCGGTGCACCGCCGCGTGCTGTACGCGATGTACGACGGTGGCTACCGCCCCGACCGCGGCTACTCGAAGTGTTCGCGCGTCGTCGGCGACGTGATGGGCCAGTACCACCCGCACGGCGACTCGGCGATCTACGACACCCTGGTCCGCCTCGCCCAGCCGTGGTCACTGCGCTACCCGCTGGTCGACGGCCAGGGCAACTTCGGCTCCCCCGGCAACGACCCGGCCGCCGCGATGAGGTACTGCGTCACCGCTGACACGCTGGTGGCCACCCCCAACGGGCCGATGCCGATCGGCGACCTGGTTCCCGGTGCGCTGCCGGACACCACGACCGAGGTCGACCTGAAGGTGCTGGACCGTGACGGGTACCCGGTGCGGGCCACCGCCTTCCACCACTCCGGGCGGCATCCGGTGCTGCGGCTGCGCACCACTTCCGGCGGGGTGCTGACCGCCACGAGCAACCACCCGGTGCTCTGCCTGGTCGACGTGGCCGGCATCCCGACCCTGCTCTGGAAGCTGTTCGGCGAGCTGGCGACCGGGGACACTCTCGCCGTCCTGCGCTACGCCGCCGACGAGCTCGCCATGGGCCTTCCGCGCGGACTGCACCCGCGCCTGCTGCGGTTCGGCGACCGGCAGGACATCACCGAGTCCGAACGCAGCTCGGTGCTGGGGCCGCTGACCGACAGCCGCTACGGCTTCTGCGACGTGGTAAGCGTCTCGCCCGCGGGCGTCGCCGACGTGTTCAGCCTGCGGGTCGACACCGAGGACCACGCCTTCATCACCAACGGCTTCGTGTCCCACAACACCGAGTGCCGGATGGCGCCGCTGGCCATGGAGATGGTCCGCGACATCGACAAGAACACGGTCGACTTCAAGCCCAACTACGACGGGCGCACCCAGGAACCGGTGATCCTGCCCTCCCGGTTTCCCAACCTGCTGGTCAACGGCTCGACCGGGATCGCGGTCGGCATGGCCACGAACATCCCGCCGCACAACCTGCGCGAGGTTGCCGACGGCGTCCAGTGGCTGCTGGCCAACCCCGAGGCGGACGACGACGAACTGCTCGCCCACCTGCTGCTGAGCATCAAGGGCCCCGACTTCCCCACCGCGGGGCTGATCATGGGCACCCGCGGTATCGAGGATGCCTACCGCACCGGCCGCGGTTCGATCACCATGCGGGCCGTGGTCGAGGTCGAGGAGATCCAGGGCCGTACCTGCCTGGTGGTCTCCGAACTGCCGTACATGGTCAACCCGGACAACTTGAAGCTGAAGATCGCCGAGCTGGTCGACCATGGCCGGATCGCCGGCGTCGCCGACCTGCGCGACGACACCTCCAGCCGCACCGGTGGCCTGCGGATCGTGATCGTGCTCAAGCGCGATGCGGTGGCCAAGGTGGTGCTGAACAACCTCTACAAGCACACCCAGCTGCAGGAGACCTTCGGCGCCAACATGCTCGCCCTGGTCGACGGGGTGCCTCGCACGTTGAGTGTGGACAAGTTCGTCCGGTACTGGGTCGACCACCAGGTCGAGGTCATCGTCCGGCGCACCCAGTACCTGCTGGCCGAGGCCGAGCGGCAGGCCCACATCTACCGCGGCTACGTGAAGGCGCTCGACGCGCTCGACGAGGTGATCGCCCTGATCCGGCGCTCGCCGTCCGCAGAGCAGGCCAAGACCGGGCTGATGGCGCTGCTCGAGATCGACGAGGAGCAGGCGCTCGCCATCCTCAACCTGCAGCTGCGTCGCCTGGCCGCCCTGGAGCGGCAGGAGATCGCGAACCGGTTGTCCGAGCTGGAGATCCAGATCGCCGACTACCTCGACATCCTGGGTTCCCCGGTGCGACAGCGGACGATCATCTCCGAGGAGCTCGCCGAGATCGTCGAGCGGCACGGTGACGCCCGGCGCACCAAGATCGTCCCCTTCGAGGGCGACATGGACGCCGAGGACCTGATCCCGGTCGAGGAGGTCGTGGTCACGATCACCCGGGACGGGTACGCCAAGCGCACGCGCAGCGACAACTACCGGGCACAGCGCCGCGGGGGCAAGGGCGTGCGCGGCGCCCAGTTGCGCAGCGACGACGTCGTCGAGCACTTCTTCGTCACCACCACCCATCACTGGCTGCTGTTCTTCACCAACCTGGGCAGGGTCTACCGGGCCAAGGGGTATGAGCTGCCCGAGGGTGGACGCGACGCCAAGGGCCAGCACGTGGCCAATCTGCTGGCCTTCCAGCCCGGCGAGACCATCGCTCAGGTGCTCGACATACCCGACTACGCCTGTGCGCCGTACCTGGTGCTGGCCACGCGGGGCGGGCGGGTGAAGAAGACCCGGCTCACCGAGTACGACTCCAACCGCTCCGGCGGCGTGATCGCGATCAATCTGCTGGACGGCGACGAGCTGGTCTCGGCGCGCCTGGTCGCCGATGACGCCGCCCTGTTGCTGGTCTCCCGCAAGGGAATGTCGGTCCGCTTCACCTCGGACGACCTGGCGCTGCGGCCGATGGGCCGGGCCACCTCCGGGGTCACCGGGATGCGCTTCCGGGGCAACGATCAGTTGCTGTCGATGGACGTCGTGCGCGACGCCGAGGACGCGTTCGTCTTCATCGTCACCGAGCACGGCTACGCCAAGCGCACCATGGTCGACCAGTACCGCTCACAGTCCCGCGGCGGGCTGGGCATCAAGGTGGCCAAGCTCAGTGAGGAGCGCGGTGACCTGGTCGGCGCCATGATCGTCGGCACCGACGACGAGGTGCTCGTGGTGATGGAGGGCGGCAAGGTGGTCCGCTCGGCGGTCGCCGAGGTGCCGGCCAAGGGCCGCGACACCATGGGGGTCGTGTTCGCCAAGCCCGATCCTGGTGACCGGATCATCGCCGTGGCCCGCAACAGCGAGCGCACCCTGGCCGGCGAGGACGAGGCCGCTGAGGCGCTCGCTCCCGGGGTCGTCGCCGACGTCGCCGACGGCGTTTCGGAGCTCGATTCGGAGGAGTCCGAGCCTGGCCGATCGGAGGAGACCGAGCAGGACGATTGACCGGTTGGGTCGGCAGGGCATGGCGCAGCCGATAGCATCGGGTGCGTCAGGTGAATGCCCGCTGACTGTGATCAGCGACGACGGGGGCTCCGATGGCTTACCGTCGAGCACGTCAGCGTCGCGGAGGTGAGCGGTGAGTTCGTCCGATCAGGTGTTCCGCCCTGGATCGGCCCCGAAGATCGCCCCGCGGTCTGGTTCAGGTGCCGGAGATGCGCTGCCGGAGGGTACCGGCAACGGGTCCGCCGGCGGGGCGGCAGGCAGCGGAGCAGCAGCCACGGCGCCGATGCCGACCTCGAAGGCGTCCGTTCCCTCGCGATCGGCCGCCTCTCCTGCATCGTCGCGGCCGGCCGGCCAAGCGGCCAAGAGCACCGGCCCAGGCACGACGGCGCCGCCGGCGTCTGCAGCACCCGCTGCCGCCCGGTCGGCGGCTCCGGCAGCGTCGGCGGCCCCAGCTCGTACCGCCGCCTCGGC